>NZ_JBMOWQ010000071.1:0-43589 GCF_049310485.1 Pseudomonas sp. GZD-209 | reverse complement strand
GCCGTGACCCCCCCCCGCAGTAGCCCCTCCGAATCCCTCCCCCCCCCCCCGCGATTGTGTAGGTCTTACAGAACGTCGAGCAGCTCGACGTCGAACACCAGTACGCTGTGCGGCGGGATGCTACCGACGCCCTGGGCGCCGTAAGCCAGTTCGCTTGGCACGTACAGGCGCCATTTGCTGCCGGCGTTCATCAGCTGCAGCGCTTCGGTCCAGCCAGCGATCACGCCACCCACCGGGAACTCGGCCGGCTGGCCGCGCTCGTAGGAGCTGTCGAACACGGTGCCGTCGACCAGGGTGCCGTGGTAGTGGGTGCGGACATTGTCTTCGCGAGTCGGCTTGGCGCCTTCACCGGCGGTCAGTACTTCGTACTGCAGGCCCGAAGCCAGGGTGACGATACCTTCACGCTTGGCATTGTCGGCCAGGAATTCCTTGCCCACTGCAGCGGCGGCTTCGGCCTTGGCAGCAGCTTCGGCTTGCATCACCTCACGGATCACCTTGAAGGCAGCCGACAGGTCGGCTTCGCTGACACGGCTTTCGGCGCCATTGAAGGCGTCGGTCAGGCCGGCAACGATGGCGTCCAGGTTGACGCCTGGTGGCGGGTTGTCACGCAGTTGGCCACCCAGCTGGCGGCCGATGCCGTAGCTGACGCGGGTTTCGTCGGTGGTCAGGATGAGTTCGGACATTTCGCTCTCCGCTGTAGGGCGAACGAACTCCGCCCTGTAAGAAAAAGGGCATGAAGCCTAGCACACAGCGGTGCGGTGAATCAGCTACCAGGCCGAACGCTGGGAAATCGGCACCTTCAGGTCTTCTTCCGGGTGCGTACCCATGCCACACATCTCGTCTTGCACGGACCAGTGCATCAGGTTCATCGAGACCATCGGGATAGCCTTGAGCAACCCCCGCGCATCCTCCACCGAATGCACGCGCAAGCGCTCGCCACTGGGGCTGGACAGGGGGTGGGCACGGCCCTTGACCCGGGCTTCGAGCAGATAATCACCGCCTTCGATGGCGATCAGGTTGAGTTCGTCGACATGGCCAGCCCTGGCCTCGGCGTTGAGCTGCTGCAGGTTCATGGGTGCACCTCGCTGCGGGAACCCCGCTTGAGTGCTCATTTTTTGTACAGAACCTGGTTTTAGACAAGGCGCCGTTCGTCAGTTGTACCGCATCGTCCTTTTCGCGGGTAAACCCGCTCCCACAGGTTATGCGCAGATCCTGTGGGAGCGGGTTTACCCGCGAACAGGCATCAGTGCTTGGTGAGGCGATCCAGGTAGCCCATGACGAACGCCGAGACGACAAAGGTCATGTGGATGATCACGTACCACATCAGGTATTCGGTGGAGATGTTCTGCGCATCCATGAACACCCGCAGCAGGTGGATCGAAGAGATGGCGACGATGGACGCGGCCACTTTCATCTTCAACGACGAAGAGTCCATCTTGCCGAGCCAGTTGAGCTTCTCCTTGCTCTCGTCGATGTCCAGTTGCGAGACGAAGTTCTCGTAGCCGGAGATCATCACCATCACCAACAGGCCGCCAACCAGCGACATGTCGATCAGCGACAGGATCACCAGGATCAGGTCGGCCTCGGCGAGGGAAAACACGTTGGGCAGGACATGGATGATTTCCTGGAAGAACTTCAGGGCCAGTGCCAGCAGGCCCAGCGAGAGGCCGAAGTAGATCGGTGCGAGCAGCCAGCGCGAGGCATACATCGCGTTTTCGAGGATACGTTCCATGGACAGTGGGGACTCATAAGGTGACTGGAAAAGCGTGCGCGAGTATAGCCAGCCACCCGTGACAGCAAAAGCCTGCGGCGGCTTGCCGCAGGCGTTAAGAGCCGACGCGGGACCGTGGGAGCGGCGCTGCGCCGATGCGACTTGCCCCCGCGATTGCGTCTGCAGTCCTATCGAGCTGGCCTGTCCGGGAGCTATCGCGGGGCAAGTCGCATCGGCGCACCGCCGCTCCCACGCAATTAGTCAGGTTTCCGGATGGAACTGGTAATCCCCAAGATTGCGGCACCGCTCGCCATTGATCTTGCGCAACTGCGCCTGCAGGTGCAGGCACCAGATCTGCGGATCTTCAGCGACTTGGTAACCATGAAGGGTGAGGCTGTCGACGATGGCATTCATCACCGACTCGGCCACCATCGGGCCATGGAACGGCCCCTGGGCCTTGATCGCCGAGGGTTGTTCGCCGGCCATGCCGGCGGCGAACAGCAAGGTCCACATGCCGTTGTCACCGGCCAGTGGGCGAATACTGCATTCGATGCGGGTCACCAGGCCCAGGCACTGGCGAGTAAGGCTGAGGTTGCGCATGGCGGCGTCCCCTCTATGGAGCCCTGTTCAGCCCGAAAGCTACGGGCTGTTTCCATCCTGAACCCTGTAAACGTCCTTAAGTTCCACTGTAGCCGACCTACGGAAAAGTTAGAAAACCGGCGCTGAACGGTAGCACTTGGCCGCCAGCGCCGGATTATTGACTTAAGCCGGATTCGCCTGGGCGATGACTTCCTCGAGCCGCTCCTTCTCGGCTTCCTTGATCTCTTCCTCGCTGATCATTTCGGAAATCACCCGCAGGCGCTCGACCACCCGGGCATTCACGCTGCCCTCGGCGAATTCGCCCTTGTCATCCAGCGCACCGGCCTCCTCGCCCACCAGCAGGCTCAGGGCCTCGTCGGCCTGGCTGACGGCGTAGACGTGGAAGCGCCCGGCCTCGACCGCCTGCAACACTCGCTCGTCGAGCATCAGCGTGGCAACGTTGGCTTTGGGAATGATCACCCCCTGTTCGCCGGTCAGGCCGCGGGCTTCGCAAAGGCGGAAGAAGCCCTCGATCTTCTCGTTGACCCCACCCACCGCCTGCACTTCGCCAAACTGGTTGATCGAACCGGTAATGGCGAAGCACTGCTTGAGCGGCGTGCGCGACAGTGCCGAAATCAGTGTGCAGGCCTCGCCCAGCGAGGCGCTGTCACCGTCGACATAGCCGTAGGACTGCTCCAGGGCGATGCTCGCCGAGATCGCCAGGGGGAACTCCTGGGCATAGCGGCTGCCCAGGTATCCGGTGAGGATCATCACCCCCTTGGAGTGGATCGGCTGGCCCAGGTTGACCTCGCGCTCGATGTCGACGATGCCGCTGCCGCCCGGGTAGACGGTGGCCGAAATACGCGCCGGCATACCGAACGCCGAATCACCCACCTCCAGCACGGTCAGGCCGTTGCACTTGCCGATCGCCGCGCCTTCGGTGTCGATCAGGATGATCCCGGCGAGCATGTCGTCGAGCACCCGCTGCGACACCCGCCCGGTACGCGTGGCCTTGGCCTTGAGCGCACGTTCGATGTGGCCAGCGTCGGTCATGCTCTCATTGGCCAGCTGGCGGACGAAGTCGGCCTCGCTGACCAGCTGGAACAGGTCGCCGATACGTGCCGACAGCCGCGACTGGTTTTCTGCCAGGCGCGCGCTGTAGGTGGCCAGGCGCGCCACGGCGTCGCTGGTCAGTGGCGCCATGCCTTCTTCATTGGTGCGGGTGCGCAACAGCTGGGCGAACTGCTCCAGGCTCTCGTCGACCATGGGCAGGTCTTCGTCGAAGTCGACCAGCACCCGGAACATCTCCTGGAAGTCCGAATCGTGGTCCTGCAGCGCGTAGTACAGCTGGCGCGAACCGATGATCACCAGCTTGACCCCCAGCGGGATCATCTGCGGCGTCAGGCTGACCGTGGCCACACGCCCCAGCTCGCCCAGCGGCGACTCCATCTTCAGCTTGCGCGACTGCAGGGCGCGCTTGAGTGCATCCCAGACGAAGGGCTCACCGAGCATCTTGTCTGCTTCAAGAATCAGGAAACCACCATTGGCGCGGTGCAGTGCCCCCGCCCGCAGCTGGCGGTAGGAGGTGTACAGGGCGCCCTGGTCGGTGCTGTATTCGATGCGGCCGAACAGGTTGTCGTAGGTCGGGTGCGGCTCGAACACCACCGGTGCGCCGCCGTTGCCGCAATGGCCCACCACCAGGTTGGGCGCGTACTGCTCTTCGAGCATCTTGCGCGCCACGGCGTCGGTCTTGCTGTCATCGACCAGTTGCTCGACCACGGTGCGCAGCAGGTTCAACTGCATGGATTGCAAGTAGGCGCAGACAGCCGCGTTCTCCGCATACTTTTCCGACAGCGGTGCCAGCAGCGGCTGCAGTGCCAGGGTGATGGTTTCTTCGTTGAGCTGGCGCAGCTGGTTGTTCGACTCGCGCTTCCACTGCGGCAGGCTGGCCAGTTCTTCGTTCAGGCGCTCTTCGAGCAGGGCGATGTCTTCATGGAAACGCTCGCGCAATTCCTCCGGCAGCTGGGCGAACTCGGCTTCGTCCAGGGCCTTGCCGTCGGCCATGGGGGTGAAGGCGACGTTGCTGCTGTCGCGGTACAGGGCCACGTCCTTTTCCAGCGAGGCGCGCTCGATCACGTCCAGCGCACGGTCGTAGCGCTGGTTGAAGGCGCGGTCGATGGCGCTTTTCTTCTGCTGGTAGGAGGGGTGCTCGAACACCGCCGGGAAGGTCGCCACCAGGTTGTCGATCAGGCCATTCATGTCACTGATGAATGCATGTGCGCTGCCGGCGGGCAGCTCCAGCGCACGCGGCTCGCGGGAGTCCTCGAAATTGTTGACGTAGAGCCAGTCGGACGGCGTGGCCTGGCGCTTGCCTTCGGCCTTCAGGTAACGCTTCACGAACGAGAAACGGCCGGTGCCGGGCTCGCCCATCACATACACGTTGTAACCGGGGCGCGGCATCGCCACGCCGAATTGCAGGGCCTCGACGGCACGCTCCTGGCCCAGCACACCACGAAATGGCTCCAGATCGTCGGTATTGGAGAAAGCAAACTGTTCAGCGGAGAAACGCCGGGTCAGGGCTTCGGGCGCGAGACGCAGGCGCGAGGCGACAGGATCGGGCATTGGGTTTCCTTACTTCGGCGGGGCGGATGGAAAGCATTCTGGCGCCGCCAGCGCGCAGCTTGCAAGGCTCTGCGGGACTTTATGTCGCAGCCCAACAATGGCGATCACGCAAGACATTTTTCGCAATAAACAACGCAACCTTTGGATCGTGCCTAAACTCCTAGCTGCGCGGGGGGGTGGCAAGACTTCCTGTGCTGGCAACCGCGTTGCCAGAACCCTGACCATTGGTACGTCACTTGAGAATGAGAACAACGCTATGAAACGGATTCTTCTGGGTACTCTGTTCGCCGCTGTCTCTATCAACGCCATGGCCGAAGCGCCGGGTGGCCCCAACTGCGGCTGGGGCAACCTGCTGTTCGAAGGCCAGCGCGGCACCCCGGCCCACTTCCTGGCCTCCACCACCAACGGCACGTCCGGCAACGCAACCTTCGGCATGACCTCGGGCACCAACGGTTGCTCGACCAAGGCCTCCCTCACCTATGGCGGCAAGTCGTGGTTCGCCATGAACGGCATGATGAACGAACTGTCCGAAGACATGGCCAAGGGCCAGGGCGAAGCCCTGACCACCTACGCCGTGGTCCTCGGCGTGGCGCCTGAAGACCGCGCGCATTTCGCCGCCGTCACCCACGAGCATTTCCAGCAGATCTTCAGCAGCGCCGACGTCACTGCCGAAACTGTCCACAGCAACACCCTGGCAGTGCTCAAGAGCGACCCGCAACTGGCCAAATACGCCACCGAGGCATGAGCCCCACGCCTCCCGCCCCGGCAGCGGGGCGGGCTTGGCGATCCACCTTCGGCATCATTCAGACGTAGTTGCCCGACATGCTCAAACGCTTCGCTACCCTGGCGCTGATCGTCAGCGCACCCTTGCACGCCGCACCACAGCCAGACCCGGCCCGCCTGCAACAGCTGGCCGCCACGCCCTACTGGATCGCCCTGGGCCACTATGAAACGGCCAAGCTCGGCGGCTGGCGCAGCTATGTGGACGACAGCCGGTTCTTTCTCGCAGAAGACGGCGCGCACCATCCGGACCAGGAGCTCAAGGCCACGCTCGCAGCGCTGTATGCCCCGGCCAGCCTCGGCGACAAGCACCCGCAGTGCGTATTCCCGGCACGTACCCGCTGGTTGCGTGAACAGCTGGGCCTGACCGACCTGCCGAAACCGGATTGCCAGGAGTTCGCCACTTGGTACACATCGGTCGACCCGCACAGCGCGACACTGATCTTCCCGGCGGCCTACCTCAACAGCCCGTCGTCGATGTTCGGCCACACCTTGCTGCGCATCGACCAGTCCAACACCCGCCGCGACGACACCACGTTGCTCAGCTACGCGATCAACTTCGGTGCCTATATCGAAGGCAGCGACAACAGCATCCTCTACGCCTGGAAAGGCCTGATGGGCGGCTACCCCGGGCTGTTCGCGATCATGCCCTACCAGGAAAAGCTGTCCGAGTACCGCAGCCTGGAAAACCGCGACCTGTGGGAGTACCAGCTGGACCTTACGCCGGAAGAGACCGGACGGATGGTCGAGCATGTGTGGGAGCTCAAGCAGATCAAGTTCGACTATTTCTTCTTCGACGAAAACTGCTCCTACCGCCTGCTCGAACTGCTGCAGGTGGCGCGCCCGAGCCTGGACCTCACCTCCCAGTTCCCGCTGACCGCCATCCCCACCGACACGGTCAAGGCGGTCAAGCAGTCCGGGCTGGTCACCGATGTGCGCTACCGCCCGTCCCGCGAACGCGAGCTGCTGGCCCGGGCCGAGCCGTTGGAGCCCGCGGAGAAACAACAGGTGCTGGCCCTCAGCGCCGACACCGGGCAACTGCAAAGCGCCGAATTCACCGCCCTGCCCCGCGACCGCCAGGCCCTGGTGCAGGACGCCGCCTACCGCCTGGAGCGATACCGGGCCAACGGCCAGGAACGCGACCCGGCCCAGGCCGCACGCAGTTTCGAGCTGCTCAGGGCGATCAACCGCAACCCGCCGCCAGCGCTGCAGATTGAGCGCCCAGGCCTGCCTGAAGACGGCCACCAATCGCGGACCTGGCAGCTGGGTGTCGGCACCCGTGAAGACCGCGCCTTCGCCGAGTACGGCCTGCGCATGGCCTACCACGACCTCAACGACAACCTGTACAGCTTCCCCCTCGGCGCGCAGATCGAGATCCTCCAGCTCAAGCTGCGCCAGTACGAAGGCAACGACTGGCAGGTGCAGCGCCTGGACCTGGCCACCATTCGTTCACTGACCCCGCGCAACGAGCTGCTCAAGCCCTGGTCGTGGCAGGTGGCGGGCGGGCTGGAACGGGTGCCGGGCAAGCATGATGACGAAGTGCTGGTCAGCCACGTCAACGGTGGCGCCGGCGGTACCTGGCAACTGAGTGACGGGCTGCTGGGCTTTGCCTTGGGCACGCTGCGGGTGGAGCATCACAACGACTTCGCCGAGTTCGTCTCACCGGCGGCCGGCTTCAATGGCGGCCTGTTGTGGCGCAATGGGCTGGGCAACCTGACGCTGGAGGCCAAGGGCGATTACTTCAGCAACGGCGAGGTGCGGCGCAGTGTGAGCCTGAACCAGCAGTGGGAGATCAGCCGGGACCTGGGCGTGCGGTTGAGTGCTTCGCGCCAGTTCAGTCATCTGGCCACGGCGCAGAACGAAGTGATGCTGGAGTTGAAGTGGTATCAGTATTGATCAACTCAGCTTTCCTCGTGGGGGCGACGGTGCGGCGACCCGACTTGCCCCGCGATAAACCATCTAGCGCTTCGCGGGACAAGCCCGCTCCCACGAACACGTGCAATCCTTCGACAGCGTTTTGACATATCCCCAACAGTTCCCCGCCTAGACTTTGCGCTATCACTTCAAGAGTCTTGTGGATATGTCGCGGTACTGGTTGGGCCTGTGTGTCCTGTTGCTGTTGGCAGGCTGCGAGACCACTCACGAGCAGATGGTCAACCAAGGTTATCCCCCCGCCTACGCCGACGGTTTCGAGGACGGCTGCAGCAGCGGCCGCCAGGCCGCCGGGCCGATGGCCGGCGATTTTCGCAAGGACGTTGCGCGCTACCTGCACAACCGCCAGTACGAAAGCGGCTGGGACGACGGCTTTCGCCAATGCCAGGCCATGCAGAACAGCGAAGAACAGCGCCAGTACCATGACCGCTATTGGGACGAACGCGACCGCGACTGGCAGCGCGAGAAGGACCAGGGCGCCGCCCGTGCCTATCGCCGCAACTGACGTCGCAAACGGACAACCGCTGTAAACCACGACCTGCCACCATGGTCTCCAGCACAAGGAGGCCCCACCATGAGCCGAGCATTCGTCAACGAAGACCAGGCCGCCGCCCAGGCCGACCAGCCGGTGGAGCGCAGGGTCAGCGACCAGCCCAACTATGTCACTGCCACGGGCCTGGCCCTGTTGCAGCAGCGGGTGGCCGCGCTCAATGCGCGGCGTGCCGAGCTGCAGGCCCAGGGTGAGCGCGCTGACAAACAGCAGTTGGCTGATACCGAACGCGACCTGCGTTACTTCACTGCCCGCGTGCAGAGCGCGCAGGTAGTGCCCGCTGCCACATCCCGCGAGAAGGTGCACATTGGCAGCCAGGTGCGGTTTGTCGATGAGGACGGCCAGGAGCATCAAGTGCAATTGGTAGGAGAGGATCAAGCCGATGCGACGCAGGGGTTGATCAACTGGGACTCGCCGTTGGGGCGGGCGCTGCTGGGGGCCGGGCCTGGGGATGAAGTGGTTTGGCGGCGGCCAGTGGGGGATCAGATGATCGAAGTGGTAGAAATTGGAAGCGAGCCCCGTGGGAGCGGGCTTGCCCCGCGATAGCGCTAGCCAGGCAAACTTCTTGGCCTGACCCAGCAGCATCGCGGGGCAAGTCGGGGCGCCGCATCGCCGCTCCCACGGGTCTTCAGATCAAACCACGCCCTGTGCCAACATGGCATCGGCGACTTTCACGAAGCCGGCGATGTTGGCGCCCTTGACGTAGTTGATGCTGCCATCGTCTTCCTGGCCATAGTGCACGCACGCATGGTGGATCGACTGCATGATGTTGTGCAGCTTGCTGTCCACCTCGCCCGCAGTCCACAGCAGGCGCATGGCGTTCTGCGACATCTCCAGGCCCGACACGGCCACGCCACCGGCGTTGGACGCCTTGCCCGGCGCATAGAGAATGCCAGCCTCGATGAAGATATCCACAGCGTCGAGGGTGGTTGGCATGTTGGCGCCTTCGGCCACGCAGATGCAGCCGTTGCGCAGCAGGGTACGGGCGTCTTCGGCGTTCAGTTCGTTCTGGGTGGCGCACGGCAGGGCGATGTCGCACGCCAAGGCCCATGGCGTCTGGCCCTTGCGGAACTCCAGGCCGTACTGGGTGGCCAGCTCGCTGAGGCGGCCACGCTTGACGTTCTTCAGCTCCATCAGCGCATCCCATTGGGCATCGCTCAAACCGGCTTCGCAGAACAGCGTGCCTTCGGAGTCGGACAGCGAGATCACCTTGCCACCCAGGTCCATCACCTTGCGCGCGGCATACTGCGCAACGTTACCCGAACCCGAGATCGCCACGCGGCGGCCATCGATACGCTTGTCCTGGCGCTTGAGCATCTCTTCGGCGAAATACACGCAGCCGAAGCCGGTGGCCTCCGGGCGGATCAGGCTGCCGCCATAGGTCATGCCCTTGCCGGTCAGCACCGAGGTGAACTGGTTGGCCAGGCGCTTGTACTGGCCAAACATGTAGCCGATCTCGCGGGCACCCACGCCGATGTCACCGGCCGGTACGTCGAGGTCGGCGCCGATGTGGCGGTACAGCTCGCTCATGAACGCCTGGCAGAAGCGCATCACTTCAGCATCGCTCTTGCCTTTCGGATCGAAGTCCGAGCCACCTTTGCCACCGCCCATCGGCAGCGAGGTCAGCGAGTTCTTGAACACCTGCTCGAAGGCCAGGAACTTGAGCACGCCCAGGTTCACCGACGGGTGGAAACGCAGGCCACCTTTGTACGGGCCGATGGCGCTGCTCATCTGGATGCGGTAGCCGCGGTTGACCTGGACCTTGCCCTGGTCATCCACCCACGACACACGGAACAGCACGGCGCGCTCGGGCTCGACCATGCGCTCGAGGATGCCGGCCTTGAGGTAGTGAGGGTTGGCTTCGAGGAAGGGCCACAGGCTGCGCAGCACCTCTTCCACCGCCTGGTGGAACTCGGGCTGGGCAGGGTCGCGCTGTTGCAGACGGGCCAGGAAGGCGTCGACAGATTCAGTCATGGTAGACATCTCACCAAGAGGGATTGTTTTTGGTTTTTTCGGGAATGTACCAAGAACCAATCGCACTGGAACAGGGCGGAATGTCGTTTTTATGAAATTATTTGGTGCGTTTTCTATAACTGTATACAAGTTTTTGAGCGGTTTTGTGGGAGCGGGGGGGGGGGGGAGAGGGGAGAAGGGAACACCATACATATACTCACACCACCTTGCCCCGCGATCAGCCAGATACCTGCTATCGCGGGGCAAGCCCGCTCCC
Organism: Pseudomonas sp. GZD-209; assembly: GCF_049310485.1. Classification (NCBI taxonomy): domain Bacteria; kingdom Pseudomonadati; phylum Pseudomonadota; class Gammaproteobacteria; order Pseudomonadales; family Pseudomonadaceae; genus Pseudomonas; species Pseudomonas sp. GZD-209. The sequence continues at coordinate 33,185 of NZ_JBMOWQ010000071.1, read as the reverse complement.
ACAAGACCCGCCAAAAAGTTTTTTGACTGGCACAAAAATGGGGCCCCTGAGGGCCCCATTCTTGTGCAACCTAAACCAGCTTACTGAGCCAGCTTCTTGTGACGCACACGGTGCGGCTGGGCAGCGGCATCGCCCAGGCGCTTCTTGCGGTCGGCTTCGTACTCGGTGTAGTTGCCTTCGAAGAACATCACGCTCGAGTCATCTTCGTACGCCAGGATGTGGGTGGCCACACGGTCCAGGAACCAACGGTCGTGGGAAATCACGATGGCGGCGCCCGGGAAGTCCAGCAGGGCCTCCTCCAGCGAACGCAGGGTTTCGACGTCGAGGTCGTTGGACGGTTCGTCGAGCAGCAGGACGTTGCCGCCCTCTTTCAGCGTAAGGGCCAGGTGCAGACGGCCACGCTCACCACCGGACAGGTCCTTGACGAACTTCTGCTGGTCACCGCCCTTGAAGTTGAAGCGGCCGACATAGGTGCGCGACGGGATCTCGTAGTTGCCGATGCGGATCTGGTCGGAACCGTCGGACACCTGCTGGAACACGGTCTTGTTGCCGTCCAGGTCTTCGCGGCTCTGGTCGACACAGGCCAGTTGCACGGTTTCGCCGATCTCGATGCTGCCCGAGTCCGGCTGTTCCTTGCCCATCAGCATGCGGAACAGGGTCGATTTACCGGCACCGTTACCACCGATCACGCCGACGATGGCGCCCTTGGGCATGGCGAACGACAGGTTGTCGATCAGCACGCGGTCGCCGTAACCCTTGGAGACGTTCTTGAACTCGATGACCTTGTCGCCCAGGCGCGGGCCGGCCGGGATGTAGATCTCGTTGGTCTCGGAACGCTTCTGGAACTCTTGCGACTGCATCTCTTCGAAGCGCTGCAGACGGGCCTTGGATTTGGACTGGCGAGCCTTGGCGCCTTTGCGCACCCACTCCAGTTCCTCTTTCATGGCTTTTTCGTGGGCGCTCTGCTGCTTGGATTCCTGCGCCAGACGGTCCGACTTGGCCTCCAGCCAGCCCGAGTAGTTGCCTTCGTACGGGATACCGGCACCGCGGTCCAGTTCGAGGATCCAGCCGGCGACGTTGTCGAGGAAGTAACGGTCGTGGGTGATCGCCACCACGGTGCCGGGGAAGTCGTGCAGGAAGCGCTCAAGCCAGGCCACCGAGTCGGCGTCCAGGTGGTTGGTCGGTTCGTCCAGCAGCAGCATGTCGGGGGCCGACAGCAGCAGGCGGCACAGGGCCACGCGGCGCTTTTCACCACCGGACAGGTGCTCGATCTTCGCATCCCAGGCCGGCAGGCGCAGGGCGTCGGCGGCGACGTCCAGCTGGCGCTCCAGGTTGTGGCCGTCGGCGGCCTGCAGAATGGCTTCGAGCTTGGCCTGTTCGGCGGCCAGCTTGTCGAAGTCGGCATCCGGGTCGGCGTAGGCGGCGTAGACCTCGTCCAGGCGGGCCTGGGCGTCCTTGATCACGCTGACCGCTTCCTCGACCACTTCACGCACGGTCTTGGTTGGATCCAGCTGCGGCTCCTGGGGCAGGTAGCCGACGTTGATGTCGGGCATCGGACGGGCTTCGCCGTCGAATTCCTTGTCGACGCCCGCCATGATGCGCAGCAGCGTCGATTTACCCGCGCCGTTCAGGCCGAGCACGCCGATCTTGGCGCCCGGGAAGAACGACAGGGAAATATTCTTGAGAATTTCCCGCTTCGGCGGCACGACCTTGCTCAGCCGATGCATGGTGTAGACGTATTGAGCCAAAACCAAGCCCTCTATCAGATAGGTAAAGACATCGACGTACGCCCGAGGCGGTTGCCCGGGGGATGTGTTTACGGGGTGTCATTGAACAAAGTGGGCCATTCTACGCCAAGCTGAGCCATTGCACAGAGTGGTCGCTCGTTGGCCGAGCCCTTGGGGCTGGAGTGACAGCGATGGGCTGTCAGGACCCCATCGCAGGCAAGCCCGCGATGAGGCCAGTAGGGTCTGGCAGGACTCAGACGTGCGACTGCCTGGCCTTGCCACGCGGCAGGCGGCAACGGTCCGACTGCTCGGCCAGGCGTGCGGCCCAGGCCGACTTGACGCTGAAGCCGCCGCTGCGTGCAGGCTTGTCGACGTGCTTGGTGGCCGGCTTGCTCACCGCCTTGGCGGGTGCGGCGGCAGGCTTGGCGAGCGGCTGCGCGGCAACTTCGGCAACAGGCTCAGCGGCGGCCTTGGCCGCTTTGGCCGACTTGCGCAGCTCGGCCAGCGACGGCGTCTTGTTCAGGCTGGCAGCAGCCGCGTCCGGCTTGGCCAGCGAGCGCTGGCAGGTCTTGCAGGATACGTCCTCGGCCGCAGCAGTGCTGACCAGGGCCTGACTGCTGCGTCCGCAGGCAGAATCAAGACCATTGGTGGAATAGTGGGTAACCAAAACCTTACTTCTCCGATGCGTTGACTATGAAGCGGCCGGCATTCTCGCACAGGATGCAGGGGCTTGCCGAACCGGCAGGACCAGCTGCGATCACACCCACTGGCACTTTGCCATGTTTGAAGGCATGCTAGGCGGCTTCACATTGGCGGCTTATAGTGCGCCCGGCGGTTTGCCTGGCCACGGCATGCGCCGTGCATGCGCCCTCCCTGCCGTCAGCCCAATCGCAGGACCAACGCTTGACCAATCTCACGCATCCGTCACCCCTGCGCCCCGCTGCTGCCAAGGCCGGCAGCCACCTGCGCGGCTCGTTGAAAGGGGCGCTGGCCCTGCTGGCGCTGGTGTTGCTGGGCCTGCTGCTTTGGCAACTGTTCACCCAGTTCCGCCACACCCAGGCCGACCTTCGCCAGCAAAGCCTGACGACCAGCGCGGAACTGGCCGACCATCTGGGCCTGAACATGGCGCTGAAGGCACAGCAAGCGCTGAATCTGGTCCAGCCCTACGTCAAAACTCCGGCGCCCGCCGCCCTGCCGACCCTGCTCGAAACCTTGCAGGCGCGCCTGCCTGCCCTGCAGCAGCTGGCCTGGCTGGACAGCAATGGCCAGACACTGGTCGACACCCTGCCCGACAGCGACGATCGCCCACTGATCGACGAGCTCCTGCAACTCAACCAGGGGCGCGCCTTCTTCTATACCAACAGCCCTGACAACACACAGGTCTACCTGCTGCTGCGCCAGCCCGCCGAGCATGACCGCGGCTACTGGCTGCTGCGCCTGAGCCCCGACTACTACCAGGAACTGGCCCAACACCTGGATGGCCCCGGCCACCCATTGTGGTTGCTGGAAAACAGCCGCAACGGCGCGGTGATCGAGCGCCACGGCCCGACGACCACCAGCGACGAGCCGCTGCAGAACGTGATGCTGGCCTACATCGACAACAGCAGCTGGCAGCTGCGCGGCCTGTTCGACGCCGGCCTGGCCCGCAGCAAGCTGCTCCCGGCGCTGATCGGCAAATGTGTGCTGGTGCTGTTCTGCGCCCTGCTGCCGGTACTGGCGCTGATCAACATGCGCCGCCGCCAGCGCGCCTTGCAGGAGGACCGCCGGCGTTATCAGGAAATCTTCGAGGGCACTGGCGTGGCCCTGTGCGTGCTCGACCTCTCCAGCCTGCCCGGCCAGCTCGACCGCTACCACTTGCGCAACCGCGCCGCGCTCAAGCAGAGCCTGGCCCTGGACCCGAACCTGCGCCGCTCGCTGCTGGCCGAGCTGAAGATCACGGAAATCAACCAGGTCGCCCGCCAACTGCTCAACGTCGATTGCAATGAAGGCGCCTGGCAACGCCTGATCGATGGCAGCGGCGACGGTCGCGACAGCGTCGGCATGCAACTGATCGACGCGCTGATCGAAGAGCGCAGCCAGCTCGAACTGGAAGTGCGACTGCCGGCCCCGCTGGGCGGCGAACTGCACCTGTGGCTGATGGTGCGCTTGCCGCAGCAGCGCCGCGACTTCCAGGCGGTGATCCTGAGCATCAGCGACATCACCAGCCGCAAGCAGGTGGAACTGTCGTTGCTCGAACGCGAGAGTTTCTGGTCGGACGTGGTCCGCACCGTGCCCGACCAGCTCTACGTGCAGGACGTGCACAGCCAGCGGATGATTTTCAGCAACCGCCACCTAGGCCAGACCCTGGGCTACGACCGCGCGGAGCTGGCGCAGATGGGTGAGCGCTTCTGGGAGTTGCTGCTGCACCCCGAGGACTCCGAGCACTATCAAACGCTGCGCCGGCAACAACTGGACAGCAACCGTGAACAGTCACTGTACTGCCAGCTGCGCTTCCGCCACCGCGACGGCGGCTGGCGCTGCTATGAAATTCGCGAGCAAGTGCTGACCCGCGACAGCGACGGCCTGATCACCCGCATCATCGGTGTGGGCAAGGACGTCACCGTGCAGATCGAGGCCAGCGCGTCGCTGCGCGACAGCGAGCAACGCTACCGCATGCTCGCCGAAAGCATCAGCGACGTGATCTTCTCCACCGACAGCCTGTTGCAGCTCAATTACGTCAGCCCTTCGGCGCAGGCGGTGCTCGGTTACCCGGCCGACTGGATCTTCGCCAACGGCTGGCAGTCGATCGTCGCCAACCCGGCCCAGCTCAGCGGCGTCTATGCCCTGATGGAACGGGTCAGCAAGGCCCTCGGCGACAACCAGCAACTGGCCTTGCTGCGCACCACCCTGCCCACGCAACTGTTCCTGTTCGACTGCCTGCGCGCCGACGGCCGCAAGATCCCCATCGAGCTGCGCCTGGTGCTGGTGTGGGACGAGCATGAACGCTTCGAGGGCGTACTCGGCGTGGGCCGCGACATCAGCCAGCAGCGCCGGGCCGAGAAGGACCTGCGCATGGCGGCCACGGTATTCGAGCACTCCACCTCGGCGATTCTGATCACCGACCCGGCCGGCTACATCGTTCAGGCCAACGAGGCGTTCAGCCGGGTCAGCGGCTATGCGGTCGCCGAAGTGCTCGACCAGTTGCCGGGCATGCTCACCGTCGAACACCAGCAGGATGCCCACCTGGGCTACGTGCTCAAGCAGCTCAACCAGCGCGGCAGCTGGGAAGGCGAAGTGTTCCTCAAGCGCCGCAACGGCGAGCACTACCCGGCCTGGGTCGGCATCACCGCGGTACTCGACGACGAAGGCGACCTGGCCAGCTACGTATGCTTCTTCACCGACATCAGCGAGCGCAAGGCAAGCGAACAGCGCATCCACCGCCTGGCCTACTACGACGCCCTCACCCACCTGCCCAACCGCACGCTGTTCCAGGACCGCCTGTACACCGCCCTGCAGCAGGCCGAACGGCAAAAGGCCTGGGTGGTGCTGATGTTCCTCGACCTCGACCGCTTCAAGCCGATCAACGACTCCCTCGGCCACGCCGCGGGCGATCGCATGCTCAAGGACATGGCCGAGCGCCTGCTGGCCTGTGTCGACGACGACGACACCGTGGCGCGCATGGGCGGCGATGAATTCACCCTGCTGCTGCAACCCAAGGCGACCCGCGAACTGGCGCTCAACCGCGCTATCCACGTCGCCGAGAACATCCTCGGCAGCCTGGTCACCCCGTTCGTTCTGGAGAACCGCGAGTTCTTCGTCACCGCCAGCATCGGCATCGCCCTCAGCCCTCAGGACGGCAGCGAGCTGAGCCAGCTGATGAAGAACGCCGACACCGCCATGTACCACGCCAAGGAGCGCGGCAAGAACAACTTCCAGTTCTACCAGGCGGACATGAACGCCAGCGCCCTGGAGCGCCTGGAGCTGGAGAGCGACCTGCGCCACGCCCTGGAGCAGAACGAGTTCATCCTCTACTACCAGCCGCAGTTCAGCGGCGACGGCAAGCGCCTGACCGGCGCCGAGGCGCTGCTGCGCTGGCGCCACCCGACCCGCGGCCTGGTACCGCCGGGCGACTTCATCCCGGTGATCGAGGAGCTGGGGCTGGTGGTGGACGTCGGCGACTGGGTGCTGCGCGAGGCCAGCCGCCAGCTCAAGGCCTGGCACCTGGCCAAGGTGCGGGTGCCGAAAGTGTCGGTGAACATCTCGGCCCGGCAGTTCTCCGATGGCCAGCTTGGCACGCGTATCGCCACCATCCTGGAAGAGACCGGCCTGCCGCCGGCATGCCTGGAGCTGGAGCTGACCGAAAGCATCCTGATGCGTGAAGTCCACGAGGCCATGCAGATCCTCGACAGCCTGAAGAACCTTGGCCTGAGCATCGCGGTCGATGACTTCGGCACCGGCTACTCGTCGCTGAACTACCTCAAGCAGTTCCCCATCGACGTGCTGAAGATCGACCGCACCTTCGTCGACGGCCTGCCCGAGGGCGAGCAGGACGCGCAGATCGCCCGGGCGATCATCGCCATGGCCCACAGCCTCAACCTGGCGGTGATCGCCGAGGGTGTGGAAACCCACGAGCAGCTGGAGTTCCTGCGCGAGCATGGCTGCGACGAGGTGCAGGGCTACCTGTTCGGCCGGCCAATGCCGGCCAACCAGTTCGAGGCGCAGTTCAGCAACGAGACGTTGTTCATGTTCCAGTAGCCGCTCCGAGGGTTCTGCGCGAGCGTCGTGGGAGCGTCGTGGGAGCGGGCTTGCCCCGCGATAGGCCGGCCCTGGCTACATCGCTTCATGGCCCAATCGCGGGGCAAGCCCGCTCCCACGCAGACGTCGCGCACCCCTGGAAAAACCGGACCCGAAGGTCAACTCCAGCCCAGTCACCACGCGGCCTGCAACATGAGCCCCATTGGTCCGCGACTTGATGCCACTTCATATGCCAGGCGCGAATCAATCGGTTAGAATGCCCCCCCAATCCAGCCCGATCCTTGAGGACCGCCATGTTCAGCCGTGATTTGACCATTGCCAAGTACGACGCCGAGCTCTTCGAAGCCATGCAGCAAGAAGCCCTGCGCCAGGAAGAGCATATCGAGCTGATCGCTTCGGAAAACTACACTAGCCCCGCCGTCATGGAAGCCCAGGGTTCGGTACTGACCAACAAGTACGCCGAAGGCTACCCAGGCAAGCGCTACTACGGTGGTTGCGAGTACGTCGACGTGGTCGAGCAACTGGCCATCGACCGCGCCAAAGAGCTGTTCGGCGCCGACTACGCCAACGTCCAGCCGCACGCCGGCTCCCAGGCCAACGCCGCCGTCTACCTGGCGCTGCTGTCGGCCGGTGACACCATCCTGGGCATGAGCCTGGCTCACGGTGGCCACCTGACCCACGGTGCTTCGGTAAGCTCGTCGGGCAAGCTGTACAACGCCATCCAGTACGGCATCGACGGCAACGGCCTGATCGACTACGACGAAGTCGAGCGCCTGGCGGTCGAGCACAAGCCGAAAATGATCGTTGCCGGCTTCTCTGCCTACTCGCAAGTGCTGGACTTCCCACGCTTCCGCGAAATCGCCGACAAGGTCGGTGCCTACCTGTTCGTCGACATGGCTCACGTCGCCGGCCTGGTTGCCGCTGGCGTCTACCCGAACCCGGTACCGTTCGCCGACGTGGTCACCACCACCACCCACAAGACCCTGCGCGGTCCACGTGGCGGCCTGATCCTGGCCCGTGCCAACGCCGACATCGAGAAGAAGCTGAACTCCGCCGTCTTCCCGGGCGCCCAGGGCGGCCCGCTGGAGCACGTCATCGCCGCCAAGGCCATCTGCTTCAAGGAAGCCCTGCAACCTGAGTTCAAGGCTTACCAGCAGCAAGTGGTGAAGAACGCCCAGGCCATGGCTTCGGTGTTCATCGAGCGAGGTTTCGACGTGGTTTCCGGCGGCACCCAGAACCACCTGTTCCTGCTGTCGCTGATCAAGCAGGAAATCTCCGGTAAGGACGCCGACGCCGCCCTGGGCAAGGCCTTCATCACCGTCAACAAGAACTCGGTACCGAACGACCCACGTTCCCCGTTCGTCACCTCGGGCCTGCGTTTCGGCACCCCAGCCGTGACCACCCGTGGTTTCAAAGAAGCCGAGTGCAAAGAGCTGGCCGGCTGGATCTGCGACATCCTGGCCGACCTGAACAACGAAGCGGTGATCGACGCCGTGCGTGAGAAGGTCAAGGCCATCTGCAAGAAGCTGCCGGTGTACGGCAACTGATTGGCAGACCGCTGATGTGAAAAAGCCCGGCCATGTGCCGGGCTTTTTTGTGGGTGCTTGGCGAGAGTCTTGCGGCGCTCGATCTCATAGGCAAAACAACTGTTACGTCACACAACTAGCAGTCTCCACGCTAATCCCGCTAATAGTTCTAGCGGGCCTAGGCGTTTCTGCTTCGGCATTTGCCCCGTCGCGTCTTAATGCATGACAGCGCTTGATGGCTTGCATCAGTTGCCAGATGAGCACCCGTTTCAACGCTGGCTCCATCACCGCCTCAGCTAAACCCTCTTCCAAAAGGAAGTCATCGAAATTCGACCCGATGTGAAGATTCATTTGACCCACTCTCATGAAGACACTGAGGTGGAAAAATGCCGCCATAAGGCGGCACTCACAAGTCAGACACTTCTGACCGACTCATCACTCAAGGCCTCGAAACCTGCCCGGATCTTCTCCTCCGGCAGCTCATCACCAATGAACACCATCACGCTTTCCCGAGCCTCACCTTCCTTCCACTCGGCATCCCAGTCAAACCCGTACAGCTTGAGCACACCCTGGAACACCAGGCGGCGGTCTTCGCCGGCGATGTTCAGCACGCCCTTGTAACGCAGCAACTGCTTGCCGTGCTCCTCCAGCAGCTCGTTCATGAAGTCGCTGAGACGATCGATATCCAACGGCGCTTCGGTGCGCAGCACCAGCGTCGAGATACGGTCCGGCGTCGCGGGTTTGAGCACGGGGCGCAGGCTCGGCTTCAGGCTGATGCCCAAGTCCGGATTGAGGTTGAAGCCGCGTACATCGAGCAACTCGGCCAGGTCGATACGACCATGCTCAACCAAGCGGATCGCCGCCCGGCCGTTGATGCGCGCCAGGCGTTCGCGCAGCGCCTCGACGGCTTCGGGCTCGGCCAGGTCGGTCTTGCTCAGCAGCAGGCGGTCGGCAAAACCGACCTGGGCCTGGGCGATGGCCTGGGTCAGGTGCAGTTCGGCATGCACGGCATCGACCAAGGTGATGATGCCGTCGAGGACATAGCGCTCACGCAGTTCCTCATCGATGAAGAAGGTCTGCGCCACCGGCGCCGGGTCGGCGAGGCCGGTGCACTCGATCACCAGGCGGTCAAAGGCGATTTCGCCGGCATCCAGGCGCTCCAGCAGCAGGTACAGGGCGCGGGTCAGGTCGCCATGGATGCTGCAGCACACGCAGCCGTTGGCCAGGGTCATGACCTGCACCGGTTCGTCGCCCAGCAGTTGGCTGTCGATGCCGGCCTCGCTGAACTCGTTTTCGATCACGGCGATCTTCAGGCCGTGCTCGGCCTTGAGCATGTGTTTGAGCAGGGTGGTCTTGCCGGCGCCGAGGAAGCCGGTCAGCACGGTAACGGGAATCGGCGTATGCACGCGGTTGTCTCCTGGAGCTGAAAACGAAAGTGGGAGCCCGGTTGCCCGGGCTCCCACTGATTCACACGTGTCGCGGGTTCAACAGCACTTGGGCCCGGACTTGCCACCGTAGCGCGCTTCCTGGCGTTCGCGGAAGAACGCTTCGTAGCTCATCACCGGCTTGTCCGGGTGCTTGGTCTGCATGTGCTCGACGTAGTTGTCGTAGTCGGGCATGCCGACCATCAGGCGGGCTGCCTGCCCCAGGTACTTACCCAGTCGACTCAAGTCGTTGAACATCGCGGCATTCCTCTCAAGCGTCAGGCAAAGCCTGGAACGGGGTTTCCTTGTCGCTGCGCTCCTTGCGGCCCCAGGCGGCATAGCCGACCTTGAGGGCGAAGAACAGGATGCTGAACACCACCAGCAGGAACAGGATCGTCAGGCCGGCGTTGGTGTAGGCGTTGAAGATCACGTGCTGCATCTGGCCGATGTCCTTGGCCGGGGCCAGTACCTGGCCGGCGTCCAGCGCGGTGCTGTACTTCTTGGCCAGGGCCAGGAAGCCGACGGCCGGGTTCGGGTCGAACAGCTTGATCAGGCCCGCGGCGGTGGTGCAGATCAGCAGCCAGACCGCTGGTACCAGGGTGACCCAGATGTAGCGCTGGCGCTTCATCTTGATCAGCACCACGGTGCCGAGCATCAGGGCGATACCGGCCAGCATCTGGTTGGAGATACCGAACAGCGGCCACAAGGTGTTGATGCCACCCAGCGGATCGATCACGCCCTGGTACAGCAGGTAGCCCCACATCGCCACGCAACCGGCGGTGGCGAGCAGGTTGGCGCCCCACGACTCGGTGCGCTTGAGCGCCGGCACGAAGCTGCCCAGCAGGTCCTGCAGCATGAAGCGCCCGGCACGGGTACCGGCGTCCACGGCAGTCAGGATGAACAGCGCTTCGAACAGAATCGCGAAGTGGTACCAGAACGCCATGGTGTTCTCACCCGGCAGCACCTGGTGCAGGATCTGCGCGATACCGACCGCCAGTGTCGGCGCACCACCGGCACGGGCCAGGATGGTGTGTTCGCCGATGTCACGGGCGACCGCTTCCAGCTGCTCGGGGGTAATCAGGAAGCCCCAGCTGCTGACCGTTTGCGCTACCGAAGCGACGTCGGCACCGACCACTGCGGCTGGGCTGTTCATGGCGAAATACACGCCTGGCTCGATCACCGACGCGGCGACCATGGCCATGATGGCGACGAACGACTCCATCAGCATGCCGCCGTAGCCGATGTAACGGGCGTTGGTTTCGTTGTCCAGCAGCTTGGGCGTGGTCCCCGAGGAGATCAGCGCGTGGAAGCCGGACACCGCGCCGCAGGCGATGGTGATGAACAGGAACGGGAACAGGGTGCCCTTCCACACCGGGCCCGTGCCGTCGGTGAACTGGGTCAGCGCCGGCATTTTCAGCTCAGGAGCGATGATCAGGATACCGATGGCCAGACCGACGATGGTGCCGATCTTGAGGAAGGTAGAGAGGTAGTCACGCGGCGCCAGCACCAGCCAAACCGGCAGCACGGCGGCGACGAAACCGTAACCGACCAGCATCCAGGTGATCTGCACGCCGGTGAAGGTGAAGGCCGGGCCCCAGACCGGATCCGCGGCGATCTGGCCCCCCAGCCAGATCGACAGCAGCAACAGCACCACGCCGATGACCGAGATCTCGCCGATGCGGCCCGGGCGGATATAGCGCATGTAGATGCCCATGAACATCGCGATCGGGATGGTCGCCATCACCGTGAACATGCCCCATGGGCTCTCGGCCAGGGCCTTGACCACGATCAGCGCCAGCACCGCGAGGATGATGATCATGATCAGGAAGCAGCCGAACAGGGCGATGGTGCCCGGGATGCGGCCCATTTCCTCACGCACCATGTCGCCCAGCGAGCGGCCGTTGCGACGAGTGGAAAGGAACAGGACCATGAAGTCCTGTACCGCGCCAGCCAGCACCACGCCGGCGATCAGCCACAGCGTGCCGGGCAGGTAGCCCATTTGTGCGGCGAGCACCGGGCCCACGAGCGGGCCGGCACCGGCGATTGCCGCGAAATGGTGGCCGAAGAGGATGTGTTTGTTGGTCGGGACGTAGTCCAGGCCATCGTTGTTGAGTACCGCGGGCGTGGCCCGGCGGGGGTCCAGTTGCATCACCTTGGTGGCGATGAACAGGCTGTAGTAACGGTAGGCAACCAGGTAGATGGCCACTGCCGCGACCACGATCCACAAGGCGTTGATTGCCTCGCCGCGCCGCAGGGCTACCACACCCAGCGCGCAGGCCCCTATGACTGCCAGCGCCAGCCACGGAATGTGGCGTAGCAGGCTATTATTGTTGTTCATGGTTTACTTCCAGCTGGTGGATTGGAAAGACCGCCCATCGAGTCTAGGGCGTGTCATCGCGCATTGCCACACTTGCTTTGGTCTAGAGCCTCTGCGGCCAGATTGCGGTACCTGCTACAGCGACATTAACCACTATAGTCAGGTTGAACCCTTGAGGACCTTCCCCCATGAGCAGTCACGACGAGCGCCGCCGCTTCCAACGCATCAACTTCGATGCACCTACCGAACTGCGCCAGGGCGAACGCCGCTGGCCCGCCAAGCTGCTGGATCTTTCGCTCAAGGGTTTGCTCATCGAGCGCCCCGCCCCCTGGGACGCCGACCTCACCCAGGACTTCGAGGCGATCATCAAGCTTGATGACGGCACGACCCAGGTGCGAATGCAGGTCGAACTGCGCCATGAAGAGGAAGCCTGCCTGGGTTTCATCTGCCTCTATATCGACATCGATTCGATGACCCATTTGCACCGTCTGGTGGAATTGAACGTGGCCGACAGCACCGAAATGATGCGCGAGCTGCGTGAATTGATCGAAGATTGAAATCTCTTAGCCTGCTAACAAACTGACCTGGGAGTGTTTCCTGTCTACCCAGACAGCTTTGTGCGGGCCCCATCGACCCTTGTACACACCCTTCTAGTACCGCATTTGTCGAGTTGGAACGCATTCTGCATCCAGAAAAAGCGCACCCTGGAGGCAGCACTGTGCGCGTCAGGATCAAAATATTGTATACAATTCTGATAGCAATCGAATCCACATCCTGTCTACAGTAGTGCCACAACAATAAATGCTGAGAGCCTGCTCCATGACTACGTCCCCTAGCACGTCTCCCACCCAACGCCCCGAGGATGAAAACCTCGGGCTTGGCGCCAACCTGGCCTACGGCCTGCAACACGTTCTGACCATGTATGGCGGGATCGTCGCGGTACCGCTGATCCTCGGCCAGGCGGCCGGTCTGGCGCCCGCGGAAATCGGCCTGCTGATTGCGGCTTCGTTGTTCGCGGGGGGGCTGGCGACGTTACTGCAGACCCTCGGCCTGCCGTTCTTCGGCTGCCAGTTGCCCTTGGTGCAGGGCGTCTCGTTTGCCGGTGTGGCGACCATGGGGGCGATCCTCAGCAGCCAGAACGGTGGTGGCTTGCCAGCGGTGCTGGGTGCGGTCATGGCCGCCTCGCTGATCGGCTTCTTGATCACCCCGGTGTTCTCGCGCATCACCAAGTTCTTCCCGCCGCTGGTGACCGGTATCGTCATCACCACCATCGGCCTCACCCTGATGCCCGTCGCGGCGCGCTGGGTAATGGGCGGCAACAGCGCTTCGCCGGAGTTCGGCAGCGTGGCCAACATCGGCCTGGCGGCACTGACCTTCGCCATCGTCCTGCTGCTGAGCAAGCTGGGCAGCGCGACCATCTCGCGGTTGTCGATCCTGCTGGCCATGGTGGCGGGCACCCTGATCGCCTGGGCGCTGGGCATGACCGACTTCAGCAAAGTCACCGAAGGCCCGATCTTCGCCTTCCCCACCCCCTTCCACTTCGGCATGCCGACCTTCCACATCGCCGCGATCCTGTCGATGTGCATCGTGATCATGGTGACCCTGGTCGAAACCTCGGCCGACATCCTCGCGGTCGGTGAAATCATCGACACCAAGGTCGACTCCAAACGCCTGGGCAATGGCCTGCGCGCCGACATGGCCTCGAGCATCCTGGCGCCGATCTTCGGTTCGTTCACCCAGAGCGCCTTCGCCCAGAACGTTGGCCTGGTGGCCGTGACCGGGGTCAAGAGCCGCTACGTGGTGGCCACCGGCGGCGTGATCCTGGTGGTGCTCGGCCTGCTGCCGATCATGGGCCGCATCATCGCCGCAGTCCCGACCCCGGTTCTCGGCGGCGCCGGCATCGTGCTGTTCGGTACCGTGGCCGCCAGTGGCATCCGCACCCTGTCGAAGGTCAACTACAAGAACAACGTCAACCTGATCATCGTCGCCGCCTCGCTGGGCTTCGGCATGATCCCGATCGCCGCGCCGAGCTTCTACCACAACTTCCCGAGCTGGTTCGAAACCATCTTCCACTCCGGCATCAGCTCGGCGGCGATCATGGCCATCCTGCTCAACCTGATGTTCAACCACTTCACCACCGGCAACTCGGAAAACCAGTCGGTGTTCGCAGCGGCCTACGAGCGCACCATCCAGTACTCGGACATCTCGTGCCTGCGCGATGGCGACTACTTCAAGGATGGCAAGCTGTTCGACGCCGATGGCAATGAAGTACCGGTCATGGAACTGGACGAACACGGCAACGAAGCGCCCAGGCGCAAGGCCGTTGCCGAGCACTGATCGCTAAGCGAAGCGATCACGCAGGGGAGCCGATGCGCATCGTCGGCTCCCCTTTTTTGTCGCTGGCGGTCAACCGTGGGCGGCAAAGTAACCGTTCAGCGCGTTCAGGTCCCCGGCATCCAGCACCCCCGCCAGGTAGCGCAGTTTCAGCCACGCCCGCAGGTAGTCGTAGCGCGCCTGCGCCAAGTCGCGGCGGGCACTGTAAAGCTGCTGTTCGGCATCCAGCACATCCAGGTTGACCCGCTCGCCACCCGCCACGCTCTTGCGCGTGGCCTCCACCAACGCGCCCGCAGCGTTCACCGCCAGGTCATAGGCACGGATCTTCGCCGTGCTGCTGGCGCACAGGTTGAACTGCCGGCGCAACTGGTTGACCGTGTCGCGCAACTGGGCATCCAGCTCGAAGCCCGCGGCATCACGCTGGGCCTGGGCCTGGCGCACCGAGGCCGACACCCCGCCCCCGGCAAACAGCGGCATGCTCAGTTGCAGGCCGACACTGTCGGTGTCGTAACGCTGGTTGTAGCTGCTTTCGGAACTGGAACTGGAAACGCCGCTGCTGGCATACGCACTCAGCGACGGCAGGTGCCCGGCGCGCTGGCGCTCGACGTTGTGTTCGGCCACCTCCAGGCCATGGCGCTGGCTGGCCAGCTCGGCGTTGTGGGCCACGGCCAGGTCGCGCCAGGGTTCGAAGCGGGCCGGTGTCAGTGGCTGGACCGTGAAGCGCGTCGCCAGCGGTGCCAGGTCCTCGACCGTCACAGGCTCGCCGATGATCGCCTGCAGCGCCTGCAGCGCGGCATCGAGGCTGTCGCCGGCCTCGATCTCCTGGGCCTGGGCCAGCTCGAAGCGGGCGCGGGTTTCCAGCAGGTCGGTACGGGTGCCCTCGCCGCCCTTGAACAATCGTTCATTGAGTGTCAGTTGCTCGGCATAGGTGCGCCGCTGGGCCTGGGCAAGGCCGATCTGTTCGTTGGCGAACAACGCCTCGCTGTAGGCCTGGAACAGCCGTACCACCAGTTCCTGGCCGCGCCCGCGCAGGCGCTCGTCCGCCAGCGCCGCCTGGGCCACGCCCTGGCGATAGGCACTCCAGGCGGCGTAGTCGAACAGCGGTTGCTCCAGGGTCAGCGTCGAGCTGTAGCTGCGGTAGTCGCGCTGGGTGGTGACGTTGCCGAACTGGCTGTGCTGGGTCACCTCGGAGTCGTTGCGCGCGCGGTTGTAGCGGTACGACAGCTTGGGCAACAGGCCGGCACGGCCGATCGCCAGGTTCTCCACGCCGGCGGCGCGCTCGGCGATCGCCCCGTGCCAGGCCGGGTCGTTGCGCAGGGCCAGGGCATAGGCATCGCCCAGGTCAAGCGCCTGCGCCGGCAGGCTGGCAGCGATCAGCATGGGCAGGGCAAGGCGGGCAAACAGCGGCATCCGCATCACTCCTCCGCCAGGGCGACATGCACCCGGTCGGCCAACGGCTTGAACAGGTAGTTGAGCAGCGAGCGCTCACCGGTGCGCACGAACGCTTCCACCGGCATGCCCGGGCGGATATCCAGCCCCGCCAGCTGCTGCAGGCCCTGCTCGCTGACCTTGATGCGCACCTGGTAGTAGGGGTGCTGGGTCTTTTCATCGACCAGCCGATCAGCCGATACCAGGCTCACCTCCCCCTCCACCCGAGGCGTGGTGCTCTGGTTGAAGGCGGCGAACATCAGCTCCACCGGCAGCCCCGGGCGCAAGCGGTCGACCATCTCCACCGGAGCCCTGGCATCGACCAGCAGCGGCGCACCGGCCGGAACGATCTCCATCAACTGCTGGCCACGGGCGATCACCCCGCCATTGGTGAACACACTCAGCCCCACCACCGTGCCGGCCACCGGGGCACGCACCTGGGTGTGGGCCAGCTCGAACTCGGCGCTGCGCAGGCGATTGCCCAGGTCCTCGGCACTGGCTTGCAGCTCGGTCAACTGCTGACGCACTTCGTTCTGGAACTCCTGTTGGCGCTGGCCGATGCGCAGCTTGAGTTCCAGCACCTGGCGCCGGGTACGGCCGATCGAGCCCAGGTCTTCGGCGATCGAGCCGTTGACCTGGGCCAGCAGGCGTTCATTGTCGAGCAGCCGGTTGCGGGCGATATAGCCATCCCGGGCCAGGTCGCGCAGGCTACGCAGTTGCTCGTCGAGGGCGTCGCGCTGGGCCTGCTTGCTGGCCAGCGAGCCCTGCAAGCCCTGCAACGAGGCTTCGGCGCCAGCGATGCCTTCGCGCATGCCACCAAGCTCCATGTCCAATGCGCGGGCACGGCTGATCTGCAACTGGCGTTGGCCCTCCAGGGCCGCAGCCACCCAGGGCGTGCCAGCCTCGGCCTGCAGGCCCTCCGGGAACGCCAGGCCCGGCAGGCCGTCACGCTCGGCCAGCAAACGCGCCTCACCGGCACGGGCGTTGACGTACTGCACCCGCAGCGAGCCGACCTGGGCCTGGGCCTGGGTCGGGTCCATGCGCAGCAACACCTGGCCGGCACTGACCGGCTCGCCATCGCGCACCAGCAGTTGCTCGATCACCCCACCCGTGGGGTGCTGCACCGCCTGCTTGCTGCCCGCCACCACCACGTTGCCGGTCACCGGCACGCCCTTGTCCAGCGGTGCCAGCGCAGCCCACAAGAGGAAGCCGCCAAAGCCGGCCAACACCAGCCAGCGCCCCATCCGGGCAGGGCGATGTTCACTGAGGCTGAGCACGTTGTCGGGGTCGGCGGGCACATCGGTCTTGCGCTTGGTAACGGCATGTACGGTCATGAAGTCAGGCTCTTGGCAGGCCGAAGCTGGCGCTCAGGCCAAGGGGCGGGCGTGTGGCAGGGGCGGCGGCAACCGGCGCCGGGCGGGCGGCGCGCTGTAGGTCTTGCAGCACCCGGGCGGTCGGCCCGTAGGCTTGCAGCTGGCCGTTCTGCAGCATCAGCAGATTGTCCAGGCCCGCCAGCAACGACGACTTGTGGGTGATCAGGATCAGCGTGCGCTTGTGCTCTCGCAGTTTGCCGACGGCCTCGAGCAGCGCCTGCTCACCGGCCTCGTCAAGGTTCGAGTTGGGCTCGTCGAGCACGATCAACGCCGGCAACCCGTACAGCGCACGGGCCAGGCCGATGCGCTGGCGCTGGCCGCCAGACAGCCCGCTGCCGCCCTCGCCCAGCAGCGTGTCATAGGCAGCCGGCAGCTTGAGGATCATCTCGTGCACACCGGCCATTTGCGCGGCGGCCACCACCTGCTGGGCGTCCACCGGGCCCAGGCGGGCGATATTGTCGGCAATGCTGCCGGCGAACAGTTGCACATCCTGCGGCAGGTAGCCGATATGCCGGCCCAGCGCCTGGCGCTCCCACACCCGCAGGTCGGCTCCGTCCAGGCGCACCTTGCCGGTGGACGGCGCGGCAGCACCGACCAAAAGACGGGACAGGGTCGACTTGCCCGAACCCGACGGGCCGATGATGCCCAGCGACTCACCGGCAGCCAGGTCAAAACCCAGGTTGTTCAGGCAGGGCCGGTTGCTGCCCGGCTGCAGCGCGCCCACTTGTTCCACCGTGAGCCTGCCCAACGGCGCCGGCAAGGGCATGCCGGCCGGGCGTGGCGGTTGCGTGCGCAACAGCTCGCTCAGGCGCAGGTAGGCCAGGCGGGCACCGCTCCATTGGCGCCAGGCGCCGATCAACTGGTCGATCGGCGCCAGCACCCGGGCCATCAGGATGGAGCCGGCGATCATCATGCCGGGGGTGATCAACTGCTCGATCGCCAGCCAAGCGCCCAGCCCCAGCACCAGCGACTGCAAAGCCAGGCGCACGGTCTTGGACACCGCGCTGACCGCCGCAGTGCGCTCGCTGCCCAGGTTCTGCCGGGCAAGAAAACCATGGTGCAGGCGTGCCCAGCGCTGGCGCACCGCGCCCAGCATGCCCATGGCTTCGATCACCTCGGCATTGCGCAGGTTGGCGCTGGCCTCCAGGCCAGCCTGCTGCGACAGCTCGCCCGCCTCGGCGAACGGGGCCTTGGTCAGGCGCTCGTTGACCCAGGCCAGCACTGTCAGCAACACCGCGCCCACCAACGCCATCAGGCCAAGCCACGGGCTGAACATGAAGATCACCAGCAGGTACACCGGGAACCAGGGTGCGTCGAAGAAGGCGAACAGCGCCTGGCCGGTGGCGAACTGGCGCAGGCTGGTCAGGTCGGCGAGCATCTGCCCGGCCGCGCCCTTGTGCCCCGCCAGGCTGGCCGCGTAGGCGGCGTCGAACACCCGCGGGTTGAGGTCCATGTCCATGCGCGTGCCCAGGCGCACCACCACTTGGCTGCGCAGCCACTCCAGCACGCCCATGAAGGCGAACAGCCCCAGCACCAGGAGGCTGAGCATGAGCAGCGTCATCTCGTTGCGCGACGACAGGACCCGGTCATACACCTGCAACATGTACAGCGCCGGCGCCAGCATCAGCAGGTTGATCACTGCGGTGAACAGGGCGACGTTGGCGAGGCCGGCACGGCAGGCCTTGAGCGCCTGCAGCACTTCGTTGGCCGCGGCGGGAGCGGTTCGCATTCGTTGGAAACCTCACAGGGTGCGTCGACCGGCGATTGCTTTGTGCCCGTCGACGCCACAGAATTCGCACCACCGCAGCCTGGGCCCGGCAAAGACACGGGCTGCGGGGTAAATGCAACAGATCAGCGAATGGCAGGGTTACCTTCCATTCGCTTTTTCATGCCTGGGCTCAGGCCGCCAAGGCCAGGTCTTCAGGCAGCGCCTGCACGCCAACGGCTTCGGCCGAGGCCGCGACCGGGCCAGCCGCCAGGGCGGTGTTGATCTGGGCGAAGGTGTTGTTGGTGGATACGCCGTAGTCGGCCAGCAGGTTGTCCAGCACGGTTTCCAGGCCGGTGGTCTTGCCCTGCATCAGGTTGTAGATCACGTTGTGCACGTCGTTGCCTGCACGGCCGGCACCTTGAGCGGCGTTCAGGTCCAGGCCGTCGAAGCTCACGGCCAGCGCCTGCACGCTGTAGTTGCCGCTGGCGTCACGCAGCAGGGTGTTGCCCAGGGTCACGGTGTCCAGCTCGCCGTACAGGTAGTGGTTCTGGTTGTCGCTGGCCGGCAGCGAGGCATTCCAGGCGTAGTGCAGGCCGGTCGGGGTGTCGCTTTCGGCGATCACGGCAAAGTTCGAACCATTGGTGCCGCGAATGGCGTACTGGCTGCCATCGGTGCCACCCTCGTTGAAGCCACCGGTGTTGCTGGCGTTGTGGGCAGCGGTCTTGAAACCGGTGGCCCAGGCCGAGAGGTACTGGTCAACGGTGAAGTTGGCGAAGGAAGCCGAGTAGGTAACGGACAGAGACATTGCATTTCCTCATTGCGTTGCAGTTGAGAGCGAAGGCGTCCAACGCCTTCGTGTTGCCCGACAGTGGGCGAACCTGGTGAATCAGAAACGGTACTCGAGCATGCCGGAGAGGGTCCGGCCACGGGCCAGGGAGAGGTTGTTGGCGTCGCCCATGGCCACGAAGTAAGCCTCGTCGGTGACGTTTTCCAGCGACAGGGCAATGTTCAGCTGCGGGGTCGCCCAGTAGCTGGCATACAGGTCGTAGACCTTGTATTCCGGCCAGCGGGCCTTCTCCAGGTTGCCGTAGCCCTGGCTGTTGAGGTGCTCGCCCCGGCCCGCGCTGTAGCGCAGACGGGCGCCGACATCGAGGGTGTTGTCGAAGAAGCGCAGGCCGGTGGTCAACGCGCCACGGTCGGACGGCATGTAGGCGGCGTTGCCCATGATCTCGCCACAGCTGATCTGGTCATTGATCGCCTGGCCCTCGGTGAAGTTGTAGCCCGGCAGGGTCACCGGGATCGGGAAGCCACCGAAGTCGATCACCGTGTCGATCATGCCGGCTTCGTTGCGCTGCACACCGCCGCCCATGTACAGCTGCTTGGAGCAGAACTCGTTGCTGCCGATCATGTGGGTGTAGCTGAGCTGGGTGTAGAAGCGGCCGTTGTCGTAGTCGAGCGAGTACTCCACGCCGCGGAAGGTGGTGCCTTCGAGGTTGTTGGTGTAGGCACTGTTGCCCAGCGACAGCCCGGTGATGTCGGTGCCGGGCAGGTCGACGCTGTAGTCGAGGTACGAGAAGTTCTCGATCCGCGTATCGAAGTAGGCCACCTTCATGCCGAGGCGGTCGCCATCGCGAAACAGCGACTCCTTGAAGATGTTGAAACCGGCTTCCCAGTTATGCGACTGCTCGGGCTTGAGGAACGGGTTGGGGTACACCAGTTCGTTGCCGCCGCCGTGCGGCTTGCCGCTCATGAACGCTTCGGTCACGGCCGGCGGGCGCCAGCCGCGGCCCCAGCGAGTGTAAAGCTGCAGCCAGTCCAGCCCCGGCTTGACGCCGATACCGAAGGTCGGCGAGAAGCGCCCCTCCTCGCGTTCGACGTCATAGGCAAACTCGGTTTGCTCACGCATCACGTCCACGCCGGTGACACCGAGCGGGTAGGCCCAGGTGCTGAACCCGGTCTTGCCGGTCAGGCGATAGCGGTCGTAGCGCAGGCCGGCATCCAGGGTCAGCCAGCCGTCATGCTCGAACGACAGGTTGCCGAACAGGCTGCCCATGGCTCGCTTGCCTTCTGGGTCGGCCCCGGCGATGAACGGGTTGTCCCTTTCACTCGGCGCGGGGATGCGTTCGCTGCTCGGCTTGAAGGTATCCAGGAACAGTTCGGCGCCATAGTTGAAGCTCAGCAGGTTGCTCTGGCCGAAATAGAAGCGCGAGGTGTTCTGCGCCTGCAGGCCCCAGGTATCGGTCTGGAAGTGATCGTTGTAGTCGGCGTAGAAGTTGCCGCTGCCGACGCTGGCCGTATTGCTGTTGTTCCAGCGGTCCTGGCGGGTGGTGACGAAATACAGCTTGGCCTTGAAGTCGATCAGGTCGTTGTCCGGCGCGTAGCTGTAGTCGAGCCCGAAGTTCTTCGCGTTGATGTCGCTGCTGGCAGTGCGCCGGTAGTAGAACGAGTTGAGGTCGGAGGCCAGCCAGGTCCAGGCGTCCTTGCTGTCGGTGTCGGTTTCCATGTAGCTCAGTTGCAGGCGCTGGTCTTCGGGCAGGTTCAGGCCCACCTTGATCAGGTTCGAGCGGGTCACCGTGCCCATGTCGCCGACCTCGGACTCGATCCAGTTGTCCCAGGCCCGCGGGAACAACTTGCGCAGGCGCATCTCGGTGCCCAGGTTGTCCTTGTTGTTGGTGCCGGCGCGGTAGTTGCCGAAGTGGCGCTCGCTCATGCCCAGCAGCAGGTCACCCACTTCGTTGCCGAAGGCGAACACGCCGCTGCCGTTGAAATAGGTGCCGTTGCCCAGCTCGCCGATGCCATGCCCGGCACGAATCCGGCCGCCCATCTCCTTGCCCGGGCCGAGAAACTCGGCGGCGTTCAGGGTGTTGAAGCTGGCAATGCCGCCGAGCACACCCGCGCCGCCCATGCCGGACTGGCTGCCCTTCTCGATCTCGACGTTGCTGACGAACTCTGGGTCGATGAACATCGTGCCATTGCGCTGCTGGTGGCCGTTGACGCTGAAGTTCTGGCGCATGCCGTCGATGTTCATGTTGACCCGGCCGTAGTCCTGCACGCCGCGGATGTTCACCGACAGGCCCGGATCGCGCTGGTTGACTGCGGTGTACACCCCGGCGGTCTGCTCGAGCATGTCGGCGGCATGGCGCGGCGGGCGCTTATCGATCTGATCACGGGTGATCACGCTGGCCGAACGTGGCGCCTGGTACACCCAGTCACCGTCACGGCTGGACTCGACCTGGGTGGCCCCCAGTTCCAGGGCCGTGCCGGACTCTTCGAGCCGCTCCAGCCCCACCTGCCCCGCGGCGCTGAAGTGGTAGCGCACCGGCATGTTGCGCAGCAGCAGGCGCAGGCCCTCTTCCACGCTGTAGCCACCGCGCAGCCCTTCGCTGTACAGGCCGACCAGCTTGCGGCTGTCATAGAACACCTGCACACCGGACTGTTCGGCATAGGCCAGCACTGCGCTGTCGAGCGGCTGGGCGGGAATGTCGAACTGCACCAGGCTGCGGCTTGTGCTGTTCGGCGACGTGGCGGCCTGGGCCAGGCCGATCCCCATCGGCAGGCTCAAGGCGCCAATGGCCAGGCTGCTGGCCAGGGCAATGCGGCTCAGGGGTCGGCGGGGTTGTGCGGGGTGCGTGCTCACTGCGCGTCTCGTCTTCTGTTGGCGATTTCTAGTAATGAAAATCAATCTCAACAATCAGACGTGCGACGCAGGAAAACTCAGTAACGCGAAACGAAAGTTTTTTTCAGCGGTTCAGTAGATCAGCGTCAAGCCAGGCAATTGCAGGCGTTCGGCCTTGAGTTCGGCGGTGAGCACATCGGCGGCCACGGCCAGGTTGTCGAGGCGGAACACCCCACTGACCTGGCGTTGCGCCAAGGCCGCGTCGACCACCAGCAGGCGCCCGTCACGGTAGCGGTTCAGCCGTTCGACCACCTCGGCCAGCGGCTGGCGCTCGAACACCAGCACCCCGCGCTGCCAGTCGGTGGCCCGCTGCACATCGCGCCCAGGCCACAGGCGCACGCCCTGGGCCTGGTCGTAGCGCAGCGCCTGGCCCTCCTGCAACAGCTGGCTGGTCACGCCCTGGACCGGCGCGGCTTGCAGTTTTACCTCGACACTGTGTTCGAGCATGCCGACCCAACCGCCCTCGCCCGCCATGCCGACCACGAACCGCGTGCCCAGGGCCCGCGTACTGGCGCCGGCATATTCGACCACGAACGGCCGTGGCTCGGCGGCCGTGACCGGCGCTGCACTGAACACGGCATCGCCGGCCAGCAGACGCACCCGCCGCTGCTGGCCATCGTAGGCCAACTGCAAGGCGCTGCGGCTGTCGAGATCGACCAGGCTGCCATCGGGCAAGGTCACCCGACGCACTTCGCCAGCAGCGGTGACGTAGTCCGCGCGCCAGTCCAGCAACAGGCCGGGCCCCTGCTCCACGCCCAGCACCGCCAGCAGCACCAGCGCGCTGCAGGCCACGGCGCGCCGAATACGCGAAACCCTGCGCCGGGCAGGCGTGCGCGTACTGCGCGGCAGCGGCGCGCGATGCGGCGCGCCAGCGGGGGCAAGGCCCGCCAACTGCCCCAGGTCGCCCCAGGTCGCCTGCGCGAAGGCATAGGCCCGGGCATGGCGCGGGTCGCTCGCACACCACTGCTCCAGCGCCTGCTGCTGCACACTGCTCAGGGGGCCGGCGCCTTGCAGCACCACCCACTCGGCGGCCTGCTCGCGGATGGCTTGCTCGTTCTGGCTGCTCACACGGTTCTCTCGCGATCTGGTTATGTCTGGGCTGACGTCTGAAGCGGCGTTTGTCAGTAAACCGTTGGTCATTCCGCTTCCTGCAGGCACTGCATCACATAGGCCAGGGCCTTGGCCAGATGCTTCTGCACGGAGCTGTCGGAAATACCCAAGTGACGCGCGACTTCGGCGTGGGTCATGCCCTCCAGGCGATTGAGGCGAAATACCTGCCGGGTACGTTCGGGCAACGTCTCGAGGATCGCCTGCAAGCGGCGCAGGTGCTGGATGCGGGCAGCCTGCTCGTCGAGCCCGGGGCCGTCCTCGATGATGCTTTCCAGCGCTTCGTGGGGGACCAGATCGGTCTTGCGCCGCTGCTGCTGACGCACATGATCGACCATCAGGTTATGGGCCGTGCGGTACAGGTAGGCCTGGGCATTGTCGATGCGGTCGACGTGCTGCTGCTCGGCCAGGCGCAGGAAACTGTCCTGCACCAGGTCGGCGGCCAATTGCGGGTCGCGTACTTTGCGCGAAAGCATGGCCTGCAGGTTTTTCGCGTGCTTGAGGAACAGCCGCTTGAGGTCGAACTCCGCCACACGCACTCCATACGATGGTCGCAAGGTGGCCGCATGCTACTAGCTATTGAGAATCACTTGCAAGAAGCCGACTATTCGAACAATGCATCCAGGGCCTGCTCCAGACGAGTCACGGCAATCACCTGCAAGCCCGGCGGCGCCTCTTTCGGCGCATTGCCCTTGGGCACGATGGCACGCTTGAAGCCATGCTTGGCGGCCTCCTTGAGGCGCTCCTGGCCGCTGGGCACCGGTCGCACCTCGCCAGACAGGCCGATCTCGCCGAACACCAGCAGGTCGTGGGCCAAGGGCCGGTTGCGCAGGCTCGACATCACCGCCGCCAGCAGCGCCAGGTCAGAGGCGGTCTCCAGCACCTTGACCCCGCCGACCACGTTGAGGAACACATCCTGATCGTGGGTGGGGATGCTGCCGTGACGGTGCAGGACCGCCAGCAGCATGGCCAGGCGGTTCTGGTCCAGGCCCAGGGTCACCCGCCGCGGGTTGGCCAGGTGGCTGTCATCGACCAGTGCCTGCACCTCCACCAGCATCGGCCGGGTGCCTTCCCAGGTGGCCATCACCACGCTGCCGGGCACCTCTTCCTGGGTACGGTTGAGGAAGATCGCCGAAGGGTTGGAGACTTCCTTGAGGCCGCGATCGGTCATGCCGAACACGCCCAGTTCGTTGACCGCGCCGAAGCGGTTCTTCACCGCCCGCAGCAGGCGCAGGCGCCCGTCCGATTCACCCTCGAAATACAGCACGGTGTCGACCATGTGCTCCAGCACGCGCGGGCCGGCCAGCGAACCTTCCTTGGTGACGTGGCCGACCAGGAAGATCGCCGTGCCGCTCTGCTTGGCATAGCGCACCAGCAGCGCCGCGCTTTCGCGCACCTGGGCCACGCCACCCGGGGCCGATTGCAGCTGCTCGGTGAAAATGGTCTGGATCGAGTCGATCACCATCACCCGCGGTTTCTCCTGGCGGGCAGTGGCGATGATCGCCTCGATGCAGGTTTCGGTCATGACCTTGAGCTGGTCCTGGGGCAGCCCCAGGCGCCGCGAGCGCATGGCCACCTGCTGCTGCGACTCTTCGCCGGTGACGTACAGCGCCGGCATCTGCGTGGCGATGTTGCACAGGGTCTGCAGCAGGATGGTCGATTTGCCGATGCCCGGGTCGCCGCCGATCAACACCACCGAACCATCGACCAGGCCACCCCCGAGCACCCGGTCAAGCTCGGTGCTGCTGGTGGTGAAGCGCGGGATCTCTTCGACGCTGACCTCGGCGAGGGTCTTGAGCTGCGCCTGCTGCCCGGCCCAGCCGGCCCGACCGCTGGGGGCCGCCGCGCCGCCGCTTTCGATCATGGTCTCGACCAGGGTGTTCCAGGCGCCGCACTCGCCGCACTGGCCGGCCCATTTGGGGAAAGTCGCGCCACATTCGGTACAGCCATACAAACGCTTGGCCTTGGCCATGGGCGCAGTCTCCTGGAAAAAACCGCCATGATAGCCGAAGCCGGACGTGTCCCGAACGCGCCGAAAGGCGACAAAACTATTCGTTCTAACCGCAGTCAGTAGCCCTGATTGCCACGCATGAAGCGTTTAAGTGGCTTACACTGCGTCTACCTCACCATTTGTTACAAGGAAATCGCACATGGGCATGCTCAGTGAGTTCAAGGCCTTCGCCGTCAAAGGAAATGTCGTGGACATGGCCGTCGGTATCATCATCGGCGCCGCCTTCGGCAAGATCGTCTCGTCGTTCGTCGGCGACGTGATCATGCCCCCCATCGGCCTGCTGATCGGTGGTGTGGACTTCAGTGACCTGGCCATTACCCTGAAGGCCGCCGAGGGTGACGTGCCGGCCGTGATGCTGGCCTACGGCAAGTTCATCCAGACCATCCTCGATTTCATCATCGTCGCCTTCGCCATCTTCATGGGTGTGAAAGCGATCAACCGCCTCAAGCGCGAAGAAGCCGTGGCGCCGAGCGCGCCACCGGTACCGAGCGCCGAAGAGACCCTGCTGACCGAGATCCGCGACCTGCTCAAGGCACAGAACCAGAATCGCCAGCCCTGAGGCTGAGCATGAAAACGGCGCCCTCAAGCGCCGTTTTCGTTTACCAGTAGTTCTCCACCGCGACCTGACCAGGCCGCTTGCTCAGGCTCAGTTGCAAGTCGCGCGCCTTGAGCACCTTGCGCGTCTCATCGATCATGTCCGGGTTGCCGCACAGCATGATCCGCGAATGCTCCGGCGACAGTTCCAGCCCCGCCGCGCGCTCCAGCTCGCCGTTCTCGATCAGCGTGGTGATCCGCGCATTCAACGCCCCCGGATGCGGCTCTCGGGTCACCACCGGAATGAACTGCAACTTGCCGGCGAACTCCGCCAGGTAGTCGCGTTGCTCAAGCCCGGCGATCTCCTGCACATACGCCAGCTCCTTGGCCTCGCGCACCGAGTACACCAGTTTGATGTTGTCGAAGCGCTCCCAGGCCTCGAAGTCCTGCAGGATCGACATGAACGGCGCGATACCGGTGCCGGTAGCCAGCAGCCACAGGTCGCGGCCACCGGTAAAGCGGTCGAGGGTCAGGTAGCCGAATGCCTGGCGGTCGATCAGCAAGGTATCGCCCGCGCCCAACCGGCTGAGCTCGCTGGTGAACTCACCGCCGGGCACCACGATGGAAAAGAAGTCGAGGAATTCGTCGTGGGGGGCGCTGACCATCGAGTAGGCGCGCCATACCACGCTGCCATCGGCCTTGGTCACGCCCAGGCGGGCGAACTGCCCGGAGCGGAAGCGAAAGCCTGGGTCACGGCTGACCCGCAGGCTGAACAGGTTCGGCGTCAGGGGCTGAACATCGAGCAGGGTCTGGCGGGTGAACTTGTCGGCGCTGGCGGTCATGACGGGCTCCAAAAATCAGATGCGCCAAGTGTCTCGCAAAGCGCCGGTGATAAACACCACCGGATTGTAGGGCATCGCTTTTGGCTGACAAAAAGCTGCGCAAGAAATGCGACAGCTATAGCAAAAAAACCCAGCACGGCACGAGGACTTTTCCTACACTTGGCCCGTGCAGTCCGGTAATTGGATCCATCGGATTTCAGGGAGCTCCACCAATGTCACAGTGGCACAGCGAACAGCTTCAGCAGATGCTGGGGGAGCACGACCCCGACAGATTGTTCCTCCAGGCAGTCGAACTGGTGCAGGCACTCGGTATGCAATTCGTCAGCCTGGCGACCCACATGCATGTCGCGGGTAAAGCCCCCAAGGTGAGTTTCCGCAGCAACTACCCGGACGAGTGGCACCAGGTTTATCAGCACGAGTTCATGAACAGCGACCCGGCTTGCTGCGAATGCCGCAAG
The DNA here is from genome assembly GCF_049310485.1 of Pseudomonas sp. GZD-209. Lineage (NCBI taxonomy): Bacteria > Pseudomonadati > Pseudomonadota > Gammaproteobacteria > Pseudomonadales > Pseudomonadaceae > Pseudomonas > Pseudomonas sp. GZD-209. The sequence continues at coordinate 5,986 of NZ_JBMOWQ010000071.1, read as the reverse complement.
ATTACCCTGCCGCTGTTGTGGAACGACGACCTGTTCAAAGAGATGCCGCAGCTGCGCGAGTCAGCCTGTGCCCACGGCCTGCGCCATGGCTGGACGCAATCGTTGTTCGATCAACTGCACAACGAGAGCCAGCTGAGTGTAGCCCGGCCAGACGGCCCGATTCGCCCCATCGAACTCTATGAAAACGGCGCACAGATCATGTGGTTGTGCCAGGTGCTGCATACCGCAGTGAGCGAACAGCATATGGCCAGCGAGGAGCACTATCCGCCGCTGAGCAAGCGTGAGCTGGAAGTGATGAAGTGGTCCTCGGAAGGCAAGATCGCCGAGGATGTCGCCAAGATACTCTCGCTATCCACCAGCACCGTGAACTTCCACATTCGCAGCGTGATCGCCAAGACCAACACCAACAACAAGGTGGCAGCCATCGTCAACGTCTTCCGCCAAGGCCTGCTGTAACCCCCTCGAAGCGCAAAGCCCTGTAGAATCGCCTACCTCAAGCCTGTCGCGCACCGCGACGGCCAGATTCGCGCCGAGCCGTACTTCATGCCACTGTTCAACAGCCCCTTCGCCGACCTCGACCTGATTCGCCAGCCGGAACAGGCCAACGACCCGCTGCTGGCGTTCGACGCCGCCGACCAGTACCTGCTGGAGCACCTGGCGGCCCAAGCACCGGCCGCAGACTGCCGGGTGCTGGTGCTCAACGACAGCTTCGGCGCCCTGGCCGCCAGCCTGGCCGGCACGTTGGACGTCACCAGCAGCGGCGACTCGCACCTGGCGCGCATGGCGCTGGAGAAGAACCTGGCAGGCAACGGCAAGCCGTTCGATGCCGTACCTTTCGTAGCCGCCAACCAGCACTGGCAAGGGCCGTTCGATCGCGTGCTGGTGCGCGTGCCGAAAACCCTGGCCCTGCTCGAAGAACAGCTGATCCGCCTGCAGGGCCACCTGGCCCCCGGCGCTCAGGTGATCGCCGGCGCCATGATCAAGCACCTGCCACGTGCGGCCGGCGACCTGATGGAAAAATACATCGGCCCGGTCCAGGCCTCGCTGGCCCAGAAGAAGGCGCGCCTGCTCACCGCCACGGTCGCCGAGCGCCCGCTCGCCCAGTCCCCCTACCCTAGCCGCTACCGCCTCGATGTGCCGGCACTGGAACTGGTCAACCACGCCAACGTGTTCTGCCGCGAAGGCCTGGACATCGGCACCCGTGCCTTCCTGCCGCACCTGCCACGCGACCTGGGCCGCGCCCGAGTGGCAGACCTGGGCTGCGGCAATGGCGTACTGGCCATCGCCAGCGCCCTGGCGAACCCTGACGCGCATTACACCCTGGTGGACGAGTCGTACATGGCGGTGCAATCGGCCCGTGACAACTGGCAGGCCGCGCTGGGCGATCGTGAAGTAGCGATTGAGGCGGCGGATGGCCTGGCGGGGCTTGCGAAGCAGTCGCTGGACGTGGTGCTGTGCAACCCGCCGTTCCACCAGCAGCAGGTGGTCGGCGATTTCCTCGCCTGGCGCATGTTCCAGCAGGCACGGGAGGCGCTGGAGGTGGGGGGAGCGTTGTACATCGTCGGCAACCGGCACCTGGGCTACCACAGCAAGCTGGCGCGGTTGTTCAGAGGGGTGGAGCAAGTGGCGGCGACGCCGAAGTTCGTCGTGCTCAAGGCGCGCAAGTAATGTAGACCCGGTGGCAAGGTGGGAGCGGCGCACTGCCGCTCCCACGCTACCCACGATGGTTTCGATGCAGGCTCAGTGCGTGCTCAACCCCGCCGCAGTCATGAACATTCGCATCCCGTAGGCGAATACCCCGAGCGCCGCGACACTCAGCGCCCAGATCAGCACCAGCCAGCCCAGGCGTTGCCACAACGGTTTCTTCTGTTCGACATCCATCATGGCGCGCTCCTAGTGATAGCCGTCTTCATGGGTAACCTTGCCGCGGAACACGTAGTAGCTCCAGTAGGTGTACCCGAGGATGAACGGCAGGATGAACAGCGTGCCCACCAGCATGAAGCCCTGGCTCTGCGGCGGTGCGGCGGCATCCCAGATGCTGATCGACGGCGGGATGATGTTGGGCCACAGGCTGATCCCCAAACCGCTGTAGCCAAGGAAGATCAGCACCAGGGTGAGCAGGAACGGCGTGTAGTGCGCGTTACGTGCCACCGCGCGCAGCAGGCCGTAGAAGGTCACCATCACCAGTAGCGGCACCGGCATGAACCACACCAGGTTAGGCATGCTGAACCAGCGGTCGGCGATCTGCGGGTAGGCAATCGGTGTCCACAGGCTGACGATGCCGATCACCGCCAGCAGCACCAGCGCCAGGGGCCGCGCCATGTCGTGCATCTTCTGCTGCAGCGGCCCTTCGGTTTTCATGATCAGCCAGGTACAGCCCAGCAGGGTGTAGGCGACGATCAGGCCCAGGCCAGAGAACAGGGTGAACGGCGTCAGCCAGTCCAGGTAGCCGCCGACGAACTTGCGGTCGACCACCTTGAAGCCTTCGATGAAGGCGCCCAGGGCCACGCCCTGGAAGAAGGTGGCCACCAGCGAGCCCCAGATGAACGCCTTGTCCCAGATATGCCGCTTGTTGGCCCGCGCCTTGAAGCGGAACTCGAAGGCCACGCCGCGGAAGATCAGCCCCACCAGCATCAGCATCAGCGGCAGGTACAGCGCCTCCAGCACCACCGAGTAGGCCAGCGGGAAGGCCCCGAACAGCGCGGCGCCACCCAGCACCAACCAGGTTTCGTTGCCGTCCCATACCGGGGCGACGGTGTTCATCATCACATCACGGTCACGCTCGTCCTGGACGAACGGGAAGAGCATGCCGATCCCAAGGTCGAAACCGTCCATCACCACGTACATCATCACGCCGAAGATGATGATCACGGCCCAGATCAGCGGAAGATCGATACCCATCTCAGTTCCCCTCGCTCAGGCGGGTGGAGGTGGCCTCATGGCCATCATCGGCGGCGGACAGTGGCCGCGCCGGCGTACGTTGCTGGCCAGGGCCACCCGGGGTGTGCTCCTCGCCTTCGCCGGTTTTCGGCCCTTTGCGCACCAGCCGCATCATGTAGCCGATGCCGGTGCCGAACAGGGCGAAGTACACCACCACGAACATCACCAGGGTGAAACCGAGCTGCGCATAACTATGGTTGGACACACCGTCGGCGGTCCGCATCAGCCCGTAGACCACCCATGGCTGGCGACCGATCTCGGTGGTGAACCAGCCGGCGAGGATGGCGATCAGCCCCGACGGGCCCATCCACAGGGTCAGGTAGAGGAACGGCCGCGAGCTGTACAGGGTGCCGCGCTTGCGCAGCCACACGCTCCACAGGCCAACGAAGATCATCAGCATGCCCAGGCCGACCATGACCCGGAACGACCAGAACACGATGGTCGAGTTGGGGCGGTCTTCGGGCGGGAACTCCTTCATTGCCGGTACTTGCTTGTCCAGGCTGTGGGTCAGAATCAGGCTGCCCAGGGCCGGGATCTCGATCTTGTAGCGGGTGGTTTCGGCTTGCATGTCCGGGATGCCGAACAGGATCAGCGGCGTCGGTTCACCGGGTTTGTTTTCCCAATGGCCCTCGATGGCCGCGATCTTCGCCGGCTGGTGCTTGAGGGTGTTGAGGCCGTGGAAGTCACCGATCACCGCCTGGATCGGCGCGACCACCAGCGCCATCCACATGGCCATCGACAGCATCTTGCGCACCGCCGGGTTATCCCGGCCACGCAACAGGTGCCAGGCCGCCGAAGAGCCGACGAAGAACGCCGTGGCGACGAAGGCGGCGGTGGCCATGTGCATCAGGCGGTAGGGGAAGGATGGGTTGAAGATCACCGCGAACCAGTCCACCGGGATCACCTGGCCATTGACGATCTCGTAGCCTTGGGGGGTCTGCATCCAGCTGTTGGACGCCAGGATCCAGAAGGTCGAGACCAAGGTGCCGAGCGCCACCATGCAAGTGGCGAAGAAGTGCAGGCCGCGGCCGACACGGTTCCAGCCGAACAGCATGACGCCAAGGAAACCGGCCTCGAGGAAGAACGCCGTCAGTACCTCGTAGGTCAGCAAGGGACCGGTGATGGAACCTGCGAAGTCGGAGAACTGGCTCCAGTTGGTGCCGAACTGGTAGGCCATGACCAGGCCGGAGACCACGCCCATGCCAAAGTTGACGGCGAAGATCTTCGACCAGAAGTGGTAGAGGTCACGGTAGGTGTTGTTGCCGGTCTTGAGCCAAAGGCCTTCGAGAACCGCCAGGTAGCTCGCCAGGCCAATGGTGATGGCCGGGAACAGAATGTGAAAGGACACGGTAAAGGCAAACTGGATTCGGGCGAGCTCTAGGGCTTCTAATCCGAACATGGTGCTTCCTCTTCAGATAATCCGGCGTCCAGGCTTGTGGCCCTTATCGCCCACTGCCCCCACAGTGATCGAGTGCGGCTCGTTGGAATTGTTCTGTTCGATCGCAGGGATTCCGGCCCGAGGGCCAAGTTCGTTGCATCTGGAACGATTGATCCAGGTCAACGAATGTCTGGAAGCATAGTCCCGAATCAAGTCACAAGATGTGTGGTTGATTGCCGCGTGACCCGTTGTCCCACCCCCTTTTCCGGACGCTGAAAAACTGTCCACCTCGACATTCAGCAACTAAATGTTACAAACAGATGCTACTCTGCAGACCCCTCTATTGCCGAGGTTACAGGCCTGCCGATGTCCGACTCCGCCCCGCAATTGCTGCGTCATCACCGCCCTTTCATGGCCTTCTGGCTGGCCCGCGTCTTCACTGCCAGCGGCTTCCAGATGCTCACCGTGGCCATCGGCTGGCACCTCTACCAGTTGACGGGCAATGTGCTCGACCTGGGCCTGGTCGGGCTGGTGGAATTTGCCCCGCGCGTGCTGTTCATGCTGCACACCGGGCACGTTGCCGACCGCTATGACCGGCGCAAGGTCGCCGCGCTTTGTCAGGCCTTGCAGGCGCTGATCGCCCTGGCATTGGCCCTTGGCAGTGCCACTGACAACGTCAGCCGCGAGCTGATCTTCGTGCTGGCCTTCCTGCTGGGCGCCACCCGCTCGTTCGAGATGCCGGCCACCCAGGCGCTGCTGCCCAACGTGGTGCCGCCGGGGTTGTTCCCGCGGGCGGTGGCGGCGTCGGCGTCGGCGACCCAGACGGCGACCATCGTCGCCCCGGCGGTGGGCGGTTTTCTGTATGCCTTCGGCAGCATCTGGGTGTATGCCCCGACCGTGGCCCTGTACGTGATCGCCTGCCTGCTCATGCTCAGCCTCGACGCCCGCCAGCAACCACTCCAGCAAGGCCGCGCCAGCCTTGAGTCGCTGCTGGCCGGGATCCGCTTCATCCGCAGCCGCCCGGACATCCTCGGCGCCATCTCGCTGGACCTGTTCGCCGTACTGCTGGGCGGCGCCACCGCGCTGCTGCCGGTGTTCGCCAAGGACATCCTGCTCACCGGCGCCTGGGGCCTGGGCCTGCTGCGTTCGGCCCCGGCGGTGGGTGCGCTGCTGATGTCGCTGTGGCTGGCGCGCTTCCCGGTGGAACGCAAGGTGGGCCTGGTCATGTTCACCGCGGTGGGGGTGTTCGGCGTGGCGACCATCGCTTTCGGCTTGAGCACCTCGTTCTGGTTCTCCCTGGCGGTGCTGGTGGTGCTGGGTGCGGCTGACATGATCAGCATGGTCATCCGTGGCGCCTTCGTGCAACTGGAGACCCCGGATGAAATGCGCGGCCGGGTGAGTGCGGTGAACGGGCTGTTCATCGGCGCCTCGAACCAGCTCGGCGAGTTCGAATCGGGGCTCACCGCGCACTGGTTTGGCACAGTGCCGGCGGTGGTGCTCGGTGGTGTCGGCACCCTGGTGGTGACCGGGGTGTGGATGAAACTGTTCCCGACCCTGACCCACCGCGACCGCTTGCACAACGGCTGACCCTCCGTGGGGGGGGGGGGGGGGGGGGGGGGGGGGGGGGGGGGGGGGGGGGGGGGGGGGAGGGGGGGAGGAGGGGGGGGG
>NZ_JBMOWQ010000070.1:0-11728 GCF_049310485.1 Pseudomonas sp. GZD-209 | reverse complement strand
CCGTGGGAGCGGGCTTGCCCCGCGATTGCGCCCGCACGGCCTGCTCCTCACGAACCGACGAAATCGCGGGGCAAGCCCGCTCCCACAATAGGCCCCCGCCCCCCTTGCTGGTATGATGCGCGGCTTTTTTGCGCCCCACGCAAAACCGCGGCATCCGGTACGGTCTGTGCTTTGCTGTTGGGGACGATACATTCACGGCGCGAGGCGCCCTGGGAGCAGGCATGCTGGAAAGGCTGTTTCAACTAAAGGCACACAACACCAACGTGCGCACCGAGATTCTCGCGGGCGTCACCACCTTCCTGGCCATGGCCTACATCCTGTTCGTCAACCCGAGCATCCTCGGCGAGACCGGCATGGACAAGGGCGCGATCTTCGTCGCCACCTGCCTGGCCGCGGCCATCGGCTCGGTGACCATGGGCATCATCGCCAACTACCCGATCGCCCTGGCGCCGGGCATGGGCCTGAACGCCTTCTTCACCTACACCGTGGTCCTGCACATGGGCCACACCTGGCAGGTGGCGCTGGGTGCGGTGTTCCTGTCCGCCGTGCTGTTCTTCCTGCTGTCGATCTTCCGCATCCGCGAATGGATCGTGAACAGCATCCCGCTGCCGCTGCGCTCGGCCATTGCCGCCGGTATCGGTCTGTTTCTGGCGCTGATCGCCCTGCATAACGCCGGCATCGTCGTCGATAACCAGGCCACCCTGGTGGGCCTGGGCGACCTCAAGCAGCCAGCGCCGATCCTCGCCACCCTGGGCTTCTTCCTGATCGTCGCCCTCGAGGCCATGAAAGTCCGTGGCGCAGTGCTGATCGGTATCCTCGCGGTGACCATCGCTTCGATCGTACTGGGCGTTACCCCGTTCGCCGGCGTGGTATCGATGCCGCCGTCGCTGGCACCGACCTTCCTGCAGCTGGACATCAAGGGCGCCCTGGACGTCGGCCTGATCAGCGTGATCTTCGCCTTCCTGTTCGTCGACCTGTTCGACAACTCCGGCACCCTGATCGGCGTGGCCAAGCGCGCCGGCCTGATGGGCAAGGACGGCCACATGCCGAAAATGGGCCGTGCCCTGATCGCCGACAGCACCGCCGCCATGGCCGGCTCGCTGCTGGGCACCTCGACCACCACCAGCTACATCGAATCCGCCGCCGGCGTCAGTGCCGGTGGCCGCACCGGTCTGACCGCCATCGTGGTTGCCGTCTTGTTCCTGCTGGCGCTGTTCTTCGCCCCGTTGGCCGGCAGCGTGCCGGCCTTCGCCACCGCCCCGGCGCTGCTGTTCGTCGCCGTGCTGATGGCCTCGGGCCTGGCCGAGATCAACTGGGATGACGTTACCGAAGCCGCGCCGGTGGTGGTCACCGCCCTGGCCATGCCGCTGACCTACTCGATCGCCAACGGCATCGCCTTCGGCTTCATCGCCTGGACCGCCATCAAGCTGCTGTCCGGCCGTCGCCAAGACCTGAACCCGGCGCTGGTGATCCTGTCCATTCTGTTTGTCATCAAGCTGGGCTGGTTCAACGCATGAGTGCCGTTTTCGACCCTACGCAATACGACGCGCAGCTGGCGACCAAGGTCGCCCGCCTGCGTGAGCTGCTGGCGCCGTTTGGTGCGCCCGAGCCTGCGGTGTTCGACTCGCCGCGCGAGCACTACCGCCTGCGCGCCGAGTTCCGCCTGTGGCGCGAGGACGGCCAGCGCCATTACGCGATGTTCGCCCCGGGCGAGAAGCACAAGGCGATCCTGATCGACGACTTCCCCATCGCCAGCCAGCGCATCAACGAACTGATGCCACGCCTGAAGGCCGCCTGGCAGGGCAATGAGGCGCTGAACAACCGCCTGTTCCAGGTGGAGTTCCTCACCACCCTGGCCGGCGATGCCATGGTCACCCTGTGCTACCACCGCCCGCTGGACGACGCCTGGGAAGCCGCTGCGCAGCAGTTGGCCGCCGAGCTGAATGTCAGCGTCATCGGCCGCTCCAAGGGCAAGCGCCTGGTGATCGGCCGTGACTACGCGGTAGAGAAACTGGACATCGCCGGCCGCACCTTCAGCTATCGCCAACCCGAAGGCGCGTTCACCCAGCCCAACGGCGCGGTGAACCAGAAGATGCTCGGCTGGGCCTTCGAAGCCATGGGCGAGCGCGACGACGACCTGCTGGAGCTGTACTGCGGCAACGGCAACTTCACCCTGCCACTGGCCACCCGTGCCCGCCAGGTGCTGGCCACCGAGATCAGCAAGACCTCGGTCAACGCCGCGCTGCACAACCTCGACGAGAATGGCGTGGACAACGTGCGCCTGGTGCGCCTGTCGGCCGAAGAGCTGACCCAGGCGCTGAACGAGGTCCGCCCGTTCCGCCGCCTGGAAGGCATCGACCTGAAAAGCTACGAGTTCGGCACCGTGTTCGTCGACCCGCCGCGCGCCGGCATGGACCCGGACACCTGCGAGCTGACCCGGCGCTTCGAGCGCATCCTGTACATTTCCTGCAACCCGGAAACCCTGGCACAGAACATCGCCCAGCTGCACGATACCCACCGTATCGAACGCTGCGCGCTGTTCGACCAGTTCCCCTATACCCACCACATGGAAAGCGGGGTGCTGCTGGTTCGGCGCTGACCCTCGACATGGCGGGGCCGCAAGGGCCCCGCCGTGCGCTGCTAGGAGTGATGTGCCATTGGATCAGTTGAGTGCCATGCAGGCCTTCCGCCGGGTCGTCGACCACGGCAGCTTCAGCGCCGCCGCCCAGCAGGCAGGCGTTTCCCACACCGTACTGTCGCGCCAGGTGAAGAACCTCGAGCGCCACCTCGGCACCCAGCTGCTCAATCGCACCACCCGTCGCTTGCAACTGACCGAGGCCGGTGCGCTGTTCCATCGCCACTGCGTGCAGATTCTCGAGCAGATGCAGGCCATGAACCTGGAACTGTCCGAACACCAGCAGCAGCCCACCGGCACCCTGCGCCTGGGCGTGGCGACCGCCTTTGGTGAACTGGAACTGGGGCACTGGCTGCCGGACTTCATCGAGCGCCACCTGCGCTTGCAGGTCGAGCTGCACTGCAGCGACCGCTTCATCGATCTGCTGGAAGAAGAGATCGATGTCTGCCTGAGGATCACCGACCACCTGCCCGACTCCAGCCTGGTGGCCCGCAAACTGGCGGTCAGCGCCCGTGTGCTGGTAGCCGCGCCCAGCTACCTGGCGCGTCACGGCACGCCGACCACGCCTGACGCCCTGCTGGCCCATCCGCTGCTCGGCTACAGCCGCTTGCCACATCCACAGCGCCTGCAACTCACCGGCCCCACGGGTGAGCAGCGTGAGCTGCTGATGCCCCGGCGCCTGGGCGCCAACTCGCCGATGGCCCTGCGTGCCGCGGCGATCGGCGGGCTGGGCATCGCCAGCTTCGATCGCTTCATTGTCCACGATGCCTTGCTCGACGGGCGCCTGGTACCGGTGCTGGCGGACTGGTCCCAGCCTTCACGCACGCTGTACGCCGTGTATCCGCAGAGCCGCCACGTCGCCCCCAAGGTGCGGGCGCTGCTCGAGTACGTGCAGGCCTACTATGCCAGGCCACGGTGGGAACCTTGAGTTGTGCATATTTCACACAAGACTTGGCTGTTTTTTGCCGTATTTGTGCGCAATTTGAAAAGCTAACCTTCGCCCACTGTCATCTGGCGAAGGAGCCTCCCCATGAAAGTACTGCACACGATGTTCGTCGGCCTGACACTGGCCGCACTCACCGTCACGGCCAGCGCCGCTGGCGAGCCACCGAGCTCGGTAACTGACAGTGCCATGTTGAAATGGCAGGACGTGCCCGGCACCCAAGGCGCCGTGAGCTATGCCAACGTCGAGGGCGACCTGTTCGGCAAAGGGCCGTATTCAGCCTACGTGAAATTTCGCAAGGGCACGGACAATGGCCTGCACAGCCACAGCCAGACACTGCCGACCGTGGTACTGAGCGGTACTTTCTATGCGGTGATCAATGGCAAAAGGGTCGAGTATCCGGCGGGCGCCTATTACAAGCTGCCGGCCAACCTCGTGCATGAAAGCGGCTGCACCGCTGCCGCAGATTGTCTGTTGTTCCAGTACCAGGCCGATGCGTTCGACCTGAAGCCGGTCAAGGGCTGAGAGCTGTCGCAAGGCCGGCTCCTGCGGGAGCCGGCCTTTGGTGATCTTGAGACTTCAGAAGTCGAAGAACACCGTCTCCCCTTCCCCCTGGATACGGATATCGAAGCGATACGCCGTCTTCCCCTCCACTTCGCAGCGCTTGGCAATCAGCGTCTCGCGCCGCTGCGGCTGCTCGATCAGGTTAAGCACCGGGCACTTCGCGTTCGCCTCGCCCTCGTCATCGAAGTACAGCCGGGTATGCAGGTGGATGTTGATCCCCCGGGCAAACAGGCTGATGTTGATGTGCGGCGCCATCGGCACGCCCGCGGCGTTGTTCACCACACCCGGCTTGACCGTGTGCAGGGCCCATTCACCGGCATCGAAGGTAGTAGCGGTGCGGCCGAAGCTGTTGAAGACGTTCTCCTGGTTGTAGTCGTCCTGGTACAGGCCGTTGGCGTCGGCCTGCCAGATTTCCAGGAACGAATCGCGCACCAGGTGGCCATTGCCGTCGTACACCTGGCCGATCAGCAGGATGTGTTCACCCGGGGCATCGGCCTTGGCCAGGCGGTTCCAGATTTCCTGGTCACGGGTCGGGTTGCCGGCCGCTTCCAGGGCCAGGCCGATGTGCACGTAGGGGCCGGCGGTCTGCGAGGGGGTTTCCGGCAGCAGTTCGATAGGCATGACGGTGCTCCTCAGCGGTTTTCGAAGTGGGTCTGGCGCTGGCCGCGCAGGACGATGTCGAAGCGATAGGCCAGGCAATCCATGGGGTTGGCGTGGCTCATGTCGAGCCTGGCGATCAGCCGCTCGACCGCATCCGGGTTGGCGATCGACTTGACGATCGGGCACATCGGGATCAGCGGGTCACCCTCGAAATACAGCTGGGTGATCAGCTTGGTGGCGATCGACGGGCCACTGACGGAGAAGTGGATATGCGCCGGGCGCCAGTCGTTGGGGCCGTTGCGCCATGGGTACGGGCCGGGCTTGATGGTGCGGAAGCTGTAGTAGCCGTCGCGGTCGGTCAGGCAACGGCCGACGCCACCGAAGTTCGGGTCCAGCGGCGCCAGGTAGCGGTCGTTCTTGTGCCGGTAGCGGCCACCCGCGTTGGCCTGCCACATTTCCACCAGGGTGTTGGGCACCGGTTTGCCGTACTGATCGACCACGCGGCCGGCGACGATGATCCGCTCGCCGATCGGCAGGCCACCGTTGTTGAAGTTCAGCAGCAGGTCGTGGTCATGCTCGCCGAAGCGCAGGTGGGAAAAGTCCGGGCCGGTGCTTTCGCTGATCGACTGCGGGATGCTCACCAAGGCCTGGCGCGGCGAGCGGGCGATCGACGTCTTGTAGTCGGGGGTGAAGGCCTTGGGGTGCCAGTTGCGATCACGGATCACGAAACGGCTGGTGTCCTGGGCAGGCATGCCGGTTACCTCTTTTGGAATTATGAAGTCGCCTGGGCGTGGCAGGCGGACTTGCAGTTTCCGGCAGGTACGACGGGATGAATATTGAATTCAGCGGTCACAGGCATAACCATTTGGTTATGTGCCTGCGCTTAGCTCAACGGCCAGCGCGGCGCTGAACTAATCTTTTGACTTCATGTTTCAAAAAACTGGAGAGCAACACATGGAATGGCGAAAAGGCCGACGCAGCGACAACGTGGTCGATGCCCGCGGCGAAGGTGGCGGTGGCGGCGGCATGCGTTTCGGCGGCGGCAAGGGCCTGGGGCTCGGCGCCATCCTGTTGATCGTCGGCATCGGCTGGCTCACCGGGCAGGACCCGCTGCAGATCCTCGGCCAGCTGGCCGGGCAGATGGACCAGCAGCAACAGACCGCCCCAGCCAATGTCGGCAGCAAGGCACCGCCCGCCAACGACGAGCAGGCGGCGTTCGTCGCCTCGATCCTCGGCGACACCGAAGACACCTGGAAAGCCTTGTTCGCCCAGGCTGGCAAACAGTACCGCGACCCGAAACTGGTGCTGTTCAGCGGCCAGGTCAACTCGGCCTGTGGTTTCGCCTCGGCGGCGGTCGGGCCGTTCTACTGCCCGGCCGACCAGCGCGTGTACCTGGACACGAGCTTCTTCCGCGAAATGGAAACCCGCTTCGCCGCCGCCGGCGATTTCGCCCAGGCCTATGTGATCGCCCACGAAATCGGCCATCACGTGCAGACCCTGCTCGGGGTCTCGGCCAAGGTCGACGCCGCACGCCGCAGCGGCCAGCGCCTGGAGGGCGACAATGGCTTGCTGGTGCGCCAGGAGCTGCAGGCCGACTGCCTGGCCGGCGTCTGGGCCTACCAGGCGCAAAAGCGCCTGAACTGGCTGGAGCCGGGGGACGTGGAGGAAGCCCTGAACGCCGCCAATGCCATCGGCGACGACCGCTTGCAGCAACAGGGCCAGGGGCGTGTGGTACCCGACTCGTTCACCCACGGCACCTCACAACAGCGGGTGCGGTGGTTCAAGGCCGGGTTCGGCAGTGGCGATGTGAACCAGTGCGATACCTTCAGCGCGCGTAGTCTTTGACCATCGCGGGGCAAGCCCGCTCCCACGCAGTCGACTGCACCAAGGGTTGGATTGGTGACCAACTTCTTGGGAGCAGTCCATTGCGTGGGAGCGGGCTTGCCCCGCGATCATTTCGATAAAACGCAGCCGTTTTCAGCCAGTTACAAATCTGCTGAAAAAGCGTTTCAGCTTGCCCCTGCCCTGCCGATAACTCCTGCACGAATCAGCGGGGCTCCCACAACAATAACGCCCAGCGATTGAGATCAAGTGAGCGAAATCATTATCTGGGAGAGCGTGCATGAACAGCTGGTTCGCCAACATCAGCGTCAACCTTAAACTCGGCCTGGGCTTCGGCCTGGTGCTGGTACTGACCGGACTGCTGGCCCTGACCGGCTGGAACAGCCTGGGCAGCCTGATCGACCGCAGCAACTGGATGGGCGACATCGGCCAGCTCAACAAAGACCTGACCGACCTGCGCATCGCCCGCCTGCAATACATGATCGCCAACGGCGACGACGCTGCGGCGGCCAACACCCAGGCCAAGCTGGACGCGTTCAGCAAGCAGCAGGAATACCTGGTCAGCACCTTCAAGAGCCCCGAGAACGTCAAGCTGCTGCGTGAGCTGGGCCAGACCATCAGCGAGTACAAGGTCTCGCTGAACAAGATGCGCGCAGGCTACAAGACCTCGCTGGCCGCCCGTGAAGTGATGACCGCCTCGGCCGTCAAGGCCGACGAAGCCATGGACACCCTGAGCCAGGATGTCATGGCGCGTGCCGAGAGCGACAGCGTGCGCCTGGCCCAGTACCAGTTGATCAGCAAGGCGCGCCAGCAATTGCTGCAGGTGCGCATCGACGTGCGTGGCTACATCGCCGACAACAGCGCCGCCAACGAGCAAGCCGCCCTGCGCCAGCTGGATGCCGCGCTGGCCGAAGCCGACAACCTCAAGGGCCAGTTGCCCAACGAAGCCACGCGCCTTCGCCAGTTCGAGCAATCGGTGGTGAGCTACCGTGACGCCGTGCGCCAGTTCCGCGACGCCGTGGCCAGCATCGCCACCGCCCGCGCCGAAATGACCGTGCAGGGCGCCGACATCGTCAAGCGCAGCGACGCGCTGTACCAGATCCAGCTTGAGCGCCGCGACATCGAAAGCGCCCAGGCCCGCAGCATGCAAATCTCCGCCACGCTGCTGGCACTGCTGGTCGGCGTGCTGGCGGCAGTGATCATCACGCGTCAGATCACCCGCCCGCTGCGCGAAACCCTGCAGGCCGTGGAGCAGATCGCCAGCGGCGACCTCACCCAGAACCTGCGCGTAACCCGCCGCGACGAACTCGGCGTGCTGCAACAGGGCATCGGCCGTATGGGCACCACCTTGCGTGAACTGATCACCGGTATCCGCGACGGCGTCACCCAGATCGCCAGCGCAGCCGAAGAGCTGTCGGCGGTGACCGAGCAGACCAGCGCCGGTGCCAACAGCCAGAAGGTCGAGACCGACCAGGTGGCCACCGCCATGCACGAAATGGCCGCCACCGTGCAGGAAGTGGCGCGCAACGCCGAACAAGCGGCCTTTGCCGCGACCAATGCCGACGGCGAAGCCCGCGGCGGCGACAAAGTGGTGGGCGAAGCGATCAGCCAGATCGAACGCCTGGCCCAGGAAGTCAAACGCTCCACCGACGCCATGACCCTGCTGCAGCAGGAAAGCCAGAAGATCGGCAGTGTGATGGATGTGATCAAGTCGGTGGCCGAGCAGACCAACCTGCTGGCCCTCAACGCCGCCATCGAAGCGGCCCGTGCCGGTGAAGCCGGGCGTGGCTTTGCGGTGGTCGCCGACGAAGTGCGCGGCCTGGCCCAGCGCACCCAGCAGTCGACCGAAGAGATCGAAGGCCTGATCGCCAGCCTGCAGCACGGTACCCAGCAGGTCGCCGAAGCGATGAACGGCAGCCGCAGCCTGACCGACAGCAGTGTGGAACTGGCGCGCAAGGCCGGTGGTTCGCTGGAGAACATCACCCGTACGGTGTCGAACATCCAGTCGATGAACCAGCAGATCGCCGCCGCCGCCGAGCAGCAGAGCGCCGTGGCCGAAGAGATCAGCCGCAGCATCCTGAATGTGCGTGATGTGTCGGAGCAGACTGCTGCGGCCAGTGATGAAACCGCGGCCTCCAGCGTCGAGCTGGCGCGCCTGGGGGGTCACCTGCAGACACTGGTCAGCCAGTTCCGCGTCTGACCCACAAAAGCATCGCGGGGGGAAGAACGCCCCCCCCCCCCCCCTGCCTGGGGGGGCGTGGGTTTAGCCCGCTCCCACGCTCGAATCTGCGTGGGAGCGGGCTTGCCCCGCGATGATGTGCTCAACAGATCTATTTGACGATCATCCCCACGCCCCGCCCACGCGGATCCGACGCAGTCTCCAGCTTCTCCCCGGCCACCCGGATCGCCTGGATATCGCCCATCTCCCAGCCCTGGTCTTCCAGCACATAACCCATCTTCTTCAGGTCATCGGCCACCTTGCCGGTGAGCGGCGCATAGCTGTCGAAGTAGATGGTGTCCTTGGGCAGCAACTGGTGATGCACCCGCTGCG
Source organism: Pseudomonas sp. GZD-209 (assembly GCF_049310485.1). Taxonomy (NCBI): domain Bacteria; kingdom Pseudomonadati; phylum Pseudomonadota; class Gammaproteobacteria; order Pseudomonadales; family Pseudomonadaceae; genus Pseudomonas; species Pseudomonas sp. GZD-209. The sequence goes on along the minus strand of NZ_JBMOWQ010000070.1, from coordinate 2,593 downwards.
CCGCCACCGATTTCTCCAGCGGCATGTTGTAGTCATACAGGTTGTTCATCACCTGGAAGATCGAGGTGAAGATCCGCGAACCGCCCGGCGTGCCCACCACCAGCACCACCTTGCCGTCACGGGTCACCAGGGTCGGGCTCATGGACGAGAGCATGCGCTTGCCCGGGGCGATGGCGTTGGCGTCACCGCCCACCACGCCGAAGGCGTTGGCCGCACCGGGCTTGGCGCTGAAGTCATCCATTTCGTCGTTGAGCAGGAAGCCTGCGCCCTTCACCACCACGCCGCTGCCGTAGTCGAGGTTGAGGGTGTAGGTGTTGCTCACCGCGTTGCCCTGCTTGTCGACGATCGAGAAGTGCGTGGTCTGGTGCGGCTCCAGGCCCGGTTTGACCTTGTCTGTCTCGGAGATCGCGTTCGGGTTGACCTGCTCTGCGCGCTTGGCCAGGTAGTCCTTGGCGACCAGCTTGTCCACCGGCACCTGGGTAAAGGCGGGGTCCCCAAGGTAGTCGGCGCGGTCGGCGAACACGCGCTTCTCGATTTCGGCCAGCAGGTGGATGTACTTGGCCGAGTTGTGCTCGACGCCCTTGAAGTCGGCCGCACGGTCTTCCTTGATGCCCAGCAGCTGGGCCAGGGCGACGCCGCCAGAGCTCGGCGGTGGCGCGGTGTAGACCACATTGCCGCGCCAGTCGATGGCCATCGGGTTGCGCCACAGCGCCTTGTAGTCCTTGAGGTCTTCCTTGGTGATCAGGCCCTTGTCGGCCTGCATCTGCGCCACCAGCAGGTCGGCGGTCTTGCCCTGGTAGAACTCGCTGACGCCCTTGTCGGCGATGCGTTCCAGGGTCTGCGCCAGCTCGGGCTGCTTGAACAGCTCACCCACCTTCATGCTGCCGAAGTAGTCATTGAAATTGGTGGCGGTCTTGAACAGGCCCTGGGCGTCGTCGCGGTACTGGTACTGCTTCTGGGCAATCTTGAAGCCGTTCCTGGCATAGCCGATGGCCGGGGTGAGCAGCTCGCTCCACTTGAGCTTGCCGAACTTCTGATGCGCCTCCCACAGGCCCATCACCGTGCCCGGCACGCCGGCTGCACGCACGCCGACCAGGCTCAGATTCTCGATCACCTCACCCTTGTCATCCAGGTACATGGTCTTGGTGGCGGCCTTGGGGGCCACTTCGCGGTAGTCGAGGAAGTACGGTTTGCCGTCGACGAACAGGGTCATGAAGCCACCGCCGCCGATGTTGCCGGCCTCGGGGTAGGTGACGGCGAGGGTGAAGGCCGTGGCGACGGCGGCGTCCACCGCGTTGCCGCCCTTCTTGAGGATATCGGCGGCCACCTGTGCGCCATATTGATCAGGCGCGGCCACCGCGCCGCCTTCCAGGGTCACGGCAAAAGCAGAGGAACAGCTCAGGATCGCGGCCCCGAGGGCCAATGGCTGGAACATGACAAGACGCATGGGCACTTCCTTGGTGTTGTTTTTGTTGATCAGCCATTAAGGCCGAAGCGCTCCGACTAAGCAAACACCGTAGGAAATTTCCGCCGCCGACGGGCAGCAGTTGTCGCATTCAGGCAACTGCGCAGGCGTACGCCGCCAGCTTGGCCTGGATGAAATCAAGGAAGCACTGAATGCGCAGGGCCAGCTGGGTATTGCGGTAGTAGACCGCATTGATCGGCTGGCGATAGCCGTTGTTGTGCTCCGCCAGCAGCACCTGCAGGCGGCCGGCGCGGATGTCTTCGTGGGTCATGAAGTGCGACAGGCTGACGATGCCTTCCCCGGCGATGGCCAGCTGGCGCAGGGTCTCGCCGCTGGACGCGAGCAACTGCGGGCGGATCGCCCAGCGCTCGCCCTGGGCGTGGCGCAGCGGCCACTGATTGAGCGACTCGGGGGCGCTGAAACCGAGCAGGCAATGCTCGGCGAGGTCCTCGACGTTCTGCGGGGTGCCGTGCCGGGCCAGGTACGCAGGGCTGGCGAGCACCTGTACCGGGCTGCAGCCCAGCGCCCGGGCATGCAGGCTGGAGTCGGCCAGCTCACCGATGCGGATGGCCACGTCGGTGCTCTGTTCCAGCAGGTCGATGATCAGGTCGTCGGTGTTCAGTTCAAGTTCGATATCGGGATACTGCTGACGGAACTCGCTGATCCAGGGCAGGATCGCGTGCAGCATGAACGGCCCGGCAGCATTGATGCGCAGGCGCCCGGACGGGGTCTGGCGATGCATCGACAGGCGCTCTTCCATGTCGTCCATCTGCTCGAGGATCTGCCGCGAACGTTCGAGGAAGAAGCGCCCTTCTTCGGTCAGGTCCATGCGCCGGGTGGTGCGGTTGACCAGCGTGGTGCCCAGCTTGCCCTCCAGGCGCGACAAGGTGCGACTGACCGCCGACGGGGTCTGGCCGATCTGCTCGGCAGCGGCGGAGATCGAACCGCAGTCGATGACGGCGACGAATACCTGGAGTTCTTCGGAACGGGTTTTCACGCGGGGGAGGCCTTGGTGGGGGATCGCATTGATAGATAGCGTTTGGGCGGGAACTGCGCAAGCCTGCAAAACCCTCGCGGGGGGAGACCGCCCCCCCCAGGCGGTGGGGGGGGGTTGTCCCCCACCAGGCA
>NZ_JBMOWQ010000069.1:0-21594 GCF_049310485.1 Pseudomonas sp. GZD-209 | reverse complement strand
GCCCAAAACCCCCTCTCGGGCACACCCCCCCCCCGTGGTTTGGGGGATCGGTCTCCCCCCGCGATCAGGCACCACTCACTTGGCCTTGCCGAACACCCGGTCCAGATGCTGCTCATAGGCCGCCAGCGCCGCCGGCACATCTGGCCGCTTCATCACATCCACCGCCAAAAAGGTCGGCAGCCCGGTCATGCCGAGGAACTGGTTGGCCTTGTGGAACGGGAAGTACACCGCGTCAACGCCCTTGCCTTCAAAGAAGTCAGCCGGGTCATCGAACGCCTGCTGGGGTGCGTTCCAGGTCAGCGACAGCATGTACTGCTTGCCGTGGATCAGCCCGCCGCTGCCGTACTTCTGCGAAGCGTCCGAGCGGGTACGGCCATCGCTGGCATACAGGCTGCCGTGGCCAGCGGTGAACACCTCATCGATGTACTGCTTCACGGTCCAGGGTGCGCCCATCCACCAGCCGGGCATCTGGTAGATGATCACATCGGCCCAAAGGAATTTTTCGACTTCTTCCTGGGCGTCGTAACCGCCATCGATGAAGGTTTGCTTCAGGTCGAAACCGGCGCGGTCCAGATGGGCCAGGGCAGCCTCGTGCAGGGTCTCGTTGAGGCGACCGTCGGAATGGGCGAATTGCTTGCCGCCGTTGAGCAGAAGAATCTTTTTCATGGTGTGCCTCGAAGGGATTGTACCGGCGACCGGGTCAATTGGATGGCGGCAGATTAGGCAGTCGCGGGCGGCGGATAAAGCCGGGGCACGGCAAAATACATTTGCCTGAAAATCACGAATTGACAGCCAATTATTGCCTTAGAATCTGCTCACTTTCTCATCCACAGAGGCCTCACCATGAGCGAGCAGTTCGCTTTCATCCTCCAAGCCAAGACCCGCCCGGACATGTCCGATGCCTTCGAGCAACTGTTCCGCCCCTACGTGGAGCCGAGCCGCCAGGAGCCGGGCTGCATCGAGTACCACATGCTGCGCGACAAGGAAGACCCGAGCCTGTTCCTGTTCTTCGAGGTGTGGGCAGACAAGGCCGCACTGGACGTGCACTCGGCCCTGCCGCACATGGCTGAATTCTTTGAGAACCGCATGAAATACCTGGAGCGCGACTTCGATTTGCAGATGATCGAAATGCTCAGTGCCTCCTCCGCTAACCGTTGATCAGCAGGTGCCCGCCGAGCAGCGCCAGGCCGATGAAGAAGCAGCGCCTGAACAGCGCTGCACTGATCCGGCTGCGCAGCCAGGTACCGGCGAGCATGCCCAGCAACGCCGGGGCCAGCACCAGCAATGAAGCACCCAGCGCCTGGCCGTCCAGTACCTCCTGGCCGGCCAGGCCAAGGGCCAGCGCCAGGGTCGAGACGGTGAACGACAGGCCCAAGGCCTGGACCATCTCGTCGCGGCTCAGGCCGAGGCTCTGCAGGTAGGGCACGGCGGGCATCACGAACACCCCGGTGGCAGCCGTGACCACCCCCGTCACCAGCCCGCACAACGGGCCCAGCCAGCGCTCGTGATACCGCGCCAGGCGCAGGCCCGGCCCGATCAGGCCATACAGGGCGTACACCACCAGCGCAGCACCCAAGGCGTGGGCCGCCCAGGGGCCACTGTCGATGCCCAGCCAGCGACTGCCCAGCAAGGTGCCGACGAAGATCATCAGCAGCACCCCGCCCAAGCGCCGCATCAACGCCCGCAGATGCCCGCCTGCCGCCAGCTGCCACAGGTTGGTGAGTGTCGAGGGTACGATCAGCAGCGCCGCAGCCTGCGCCGGAGGCATAGCCAGCCCAAGCAGGCCCATGGCGATGGTCGGCAACCCCAGGCCGATGACCCCTTTGACCGCGCCGGCCAGCAGGAAGGTGAGCACCACCAGCAACGTCAATGCCGGGCCGATGTTCTGGTAAAACGCGAGAAAAGTATTCATGGCGCCATTTTGAGGTGGCCGCGCAGGCCTGAAAATTCGCCATATACTCAGCCAGACTTTTGCCAGGACAGAGGCTGATGCATTTCGACCTGACCGACCTTGCGCTGTTCCAGCACACCCTGGAGTGCGGCAACATCACTGCCGGCGCACGCCGCAGCCACCTGTCGCTACCGGCCGCCAGCGCCCGCATCCGCGCCATGGAAGCCTCGCTCGGCATCCCGTTGCTCGAACGCAATCGCCGCGGTGTGCAGCCGACACCCGCTGGCCAGGCCCTGCTGCAGCACGCGCGGCTGATCGCTGCGCAGGTGGAGCGATTGCAATACGACCTGGCCCAGTACGCCAAGGGCCAGCAGGGCCAGGTGCGTCTGCTGTGCAACACCGCGGCGCTGACCGAGTACCTGCCCGAGTTGCTGGCACGGTATCTGGTCGAGTACCCGGGGGTGAGCATCGACGTGCAGGAACAGCCGAGCCTGCGCATCGTCCAGGCCATTACCCAAGGCATGGCCGACCTGGGCATCGTCTCCACCGCTGCGCCCAGCGGGCATCTGCAGACCCGAGTGTTTCGCGACGATCCGCTGGTGCTGGTGATGCCGGTGGGGCATGCATTGGCCGATGCAGCCACGCCCGATTTTGTGCAAAGCCTTGCATACGGGCATGTCGGCTTGGGCCCGAACAGCGCACTGGCCTTGCACCTTGAGGAACAGGCACTGCGGCTGGGGCACAGGATGCTGGTGCGGGTACGCGCCGAGGGCTTCGATGGGGTGATCCGCATGGTGGCTGGCGGGGCTGGCGTGGGGGTGGTGCCATTGGCCTCGGTGCGGCGTTGGCAGGGTGTATTGCCCCTGCACTGGGTGGCGCTGCACGAGGTGTGGGCGAACCGGCAATTACAGGTGTGCGCCCGGGATTTTGCCGCGCTGCCAGGCTATGCGGCGGCGCTGGTCGAGCATTTGCTGACGACCTGAACAGCTGCGCGATCCCTGTAGGAGCGATCTTGCCGCTCCTACAGGGACCGCGCCAAACCCGGCGGCTAGCGGAAGGCGACCGCCAGCTCGCGCAGCGCAGCCGAGGCGAGGAAGCCAGAGCGCGAGGCATAACGATGATCGCGCTTCACCTTTTCGTCGATGCGCTGCAGCAGGTTCTCGGGCAACGTGGCATTGAAGCGCACCGCCTTGCCCAGGTACGGGGTGACATCGAAGTCCACCACCGCCCAGACGCCTCCGGCGTAATCGGGGTTGGCCACATGCACATCCACCTCCTCGGCCTGCGGCAGCGCCTCGCCGTCGGCCACCAGGCCTTCGAAATGCAGGGCCAGGGCTTCCTGCACATTCTCCAGCGCCTGAGAAACAGTAGCGCCGGCCGAGAAACAGCCAGGCACGTCGGGCACGATCACGCCGTAGTCAGTGCCCTCATCCTTATGCAGTACAACGGGGAATTTCATGGTCTGTCTCCCTTGGTCCTGTGGGCCGCAAAGCGTCCCGCTCAACGCAACCGGCCTCATTTCAAGCCAGCCTGTTTCAAAATGCTGTGCACGGTGCCCCTGGGCAGATCGCTTTTGGGATGGGGAACCGTGACCCGTCCTCGCTTGTACGGATGCCTGAATTGATGGTGACTTCCTTTCACCTCCACCTCGTACCAACCATCAGCCTCGATGAGCTGGATCACGTCCCTGCTGCGCATGCATCCGTCCTTTGGCAGGTGATGTGTAGCGTACACACCACTATGGGTTTTAACCAAGCCAAATACACACCATGCACACAATAGGCGACAAGTGGCACATTCCTTCCGTTTCGTAGGCCTGATGCACTTCACAGATGGGCGCTTTCAACTTGCCGCCGCCCATGCGCCTTATTCACAATTGCCGCATCGCCGCACCACGACAGGGAGTTTCACGTGCCATCGATCTACCAGCTCAAACCCCGCTTCCAGGCGCTGCTGCGCCCGACCGTGCAACGCCTGTTCGAGCGGGGCGTCACCGCCAATCAGGTCACCGTAGTCGCTGGCGCAATCTCCGTGCTCATCGGCCTGCTGCTGGCCTGGCTGCCCCAGGTGGCGTGGCTGTTCATCCTGGTGCCGGTGTGGATGCTGCTGCGCATGGCACTGAATGCGGTGGACGGCATGCTCGCCCGGGAGTTCGGCCAGCAATCGAAGCTGGGCGCCTACCTCAACGAGCTGTGCGACGTGATCGCCGATGCCGCGCTGTACCTGCCTTTCGCCCTGCTGCCCGGCGTGTCGCCGGCACTGGTGGTGCTGGTGGTGCTGCTCGCGGTCATCAGCGAGTACGCCGGGGTGATGGGCCCGCTGGCCGGCGCGTCGCGGCGCTACGACGGGCCGATGGGCAAGAGCGACCGGGCCTTCGCCTTCGGCGTGCTGGGCACCGGGGTAGCCTTCGGGCTGCTGAGCGCAACCTGGATCAACGGCCTGCTGCTGGTCATCCTGCTGCTCTCGCTCTATACCCTGTACAACCGGGTTCGCCAGGGCCTGGCCGAAACCCGCTGAGCCCCCCGCTGCCGGACAAGGATATTCGCCATGCGCCAAGCGCAATCGCTGCATTTTTCCACCCATGACGGCGTCGAGCTGCACTACCGTCACTGGCCCGCCACGCGCAACGAACACCAGCCGCGCCGTGCCGTGGTGATGTTCCACCGTGGCCACGAGCACGGCGGGCGCCTGGCGCACCTGGCCGACGAACTGGACCTGCCCGGCTATGACGTGTTCGCCTGGGACGCCCGTGGCCATGGCCAGTCGCCCGGCGCGCGCGGCGACAGCCCGAGCTTCGCCACCAGCGTGCGCGACGTGCAGACCTTCATCGAGCATATCCAGGCGCAGCACGGCATCGCCGAGCCCGACCTGGTGGTGCTGGCGCAGAGCGTCGGGGCGGTGCTGATCGCCACCTGGGCCCATGACTACGCGCCCAAGGTGCGCTGCCTGGTGCTGGCCTCGCCAGCGTTCAAGGTCAAGCTCTACGTACCCTTCGCCCGCCCCGGGCTGAAGCTGATGAAAGCCCTGCGCGGCAATTTCTTCGTCAACAGCTACGTCAAGCCGCGCCTGCTCACCCACGACCCGGAGCGGGTCATGTCCTACGTGGCCGACCCGCTGATCAGCCGACCGATCTCGGTGACCATGCTGCTCGGCCTGTACGACGCCGCCGACCGCGTGGTGGCCGATGCCCAGGCGATCCAGGTGCCGACGCAACTGCTGGTATCGGGCTCGGACTTCGTGGTCGAACGCGCCCCGCAGGAGCGTTTCTTCGAGCGCCTGGGCAGTGCGCGCAAAGAGATGCACATCCTGCCTGGGTTCTTCCACGACACCCTCGGCGAACGGGACCGCGCCCATGCCCTGGCGCGGATCAAGCGCTTCGTCGAGCATTGCTTCGATAACCCGGTACCCGTGCCATCGCTGCTCGATGCCGACAAGACCGGCGCCAGCTGCGCCGAGGCCGAAAGCCTGGCCGCACCGCTGCCGCGCAACTCGCCACGCGACCTGTACTGGCGCGCCACCCGCGCCGGCCTGCAACTGGGCAAGGGCCTTTCCGCTGGCGTGAAGCTGGGCTTCGACACCGGCTTCGACTCTGGCTCGACCCTCGACTACGTGTACCGCAACCAGCCCACCGGCAAGGGCCGGCTGGGCGAGATGATCGACCAGAACTACCTCAACGCCATTGGCTGGCGCGGCATCCGCCAGCGCAAGCTCAACGTCGAGGAACTGCTGCGCCTGGCCATCGCCCAACTGCGTGAGCAACAGCGCCCGGTGCACATCGTCGATATCGCCGCCGGCCACGGCCGCTACATCCTCGAAGCGCTGCAAGGCTTGCAGCAGCTGCCCGACTCGATCCTGCTGCGCGACTACAGCGAGCTGAACGTGCAGCAAGGCAACGCGCTGATCAGCGAAAAGGGCCTGGGTGAAATCGCCCGTTTCGTCCAGGGCGACGCCTTCGACCGCCAGAGCCTGGCCAGCCTCGACCCGCGCCCGACCCTCGCCGTGGTTTCGGGCCTGTATGAGCTGTTCCCCGGCAATGAGGCCGTGGCTAACTCGCTGGCAGGCCTGGCCGATTCCGTCGAGGAAGGCGGCTACCTGGTCTACACCGGCCAGCCCTGGCACCCGCAACTGGAGATGATCGCCCGGGCGCTGACCAGCCACCGTGGCGGCCAGGCCTGGGTGATGCGCCGACGCAGCCAGGCAGAGATGGACCAGTTGGTGGCGGCGGCGGGCTTTCGCAAGATCACCCAGCGCATCGATGAGTGGGGCATTTTCAGTGTCAGCCTGGCGCAGCGGGTGCGTTGATGGCCCGTGAAGCAGGGCTGATCCGACGTGGCGTGCTGTGGCTGTTGCTGCTCGGCCCGTTGTTTTTCCTCAGCTACGGCCTGGCCAACAACTACACGGCTGGGCGCGAAGATGTCGGCAGCCTGGTGTTCGCCTGGGAACGGCACATGCCGTTGTGGCCATGGACGATCATCCCGTACTGGTCGATCGACCTGTTGTACGGCTTGTCGTTCCTGTTGCCGCACACCCGGCGGGAGATGGACCGCCACGCCCTGGCGCTGCTGACCGCGCAGCTGGTCAGCGTCGCTTGCTTCCTGCTCTGGCCGTTGCGCTTCACCTTCGAGCGCCCGGAACTGTCGGGGCTGTTCGGCTGGCTGTTCGATGTGCTGATGGGCTTCGACAAGCCTTACAACCAGGCGCCGTCGCTGCATATCGCACTGCTGGTGATCATCTGGACGATGTTCGCCCGGCACACGCAGCAGCCTATGTGGCGTTGGCTGGTGCATGGCTGGATGGGGCTGATCGGGGTGTCGGTGCTGACCACCTGGCAGCATCACTTCATCGACCTGCCAACCGGCGCACTGGCCGGTTTCGTCTGCCTGTGGCTGTGGCCGCAGCAAGGCCCGCTGCCTTGGCAGCACGCCCGACTGGCACGCGACCCCAAGCGTTGGCGCATGGCATTGCGCTACGGGCTCGGCGCGATGCTGCTGACGGTGCTGGCCTTCAAGCTCGGGCACGTCAGCTTGTGGCTGCTGTGGCCGGCTGTGTCGCTGCTGCTGGTGGCGCTGAACTATGGCCTGTTCGGTGCGGGCGGTTTCCAGAAAGGCGCGGATGGCCGACTGTCGATTGCCGCGAGCGTGCTGCTGGCGCCCTATCTGCTGGCTGCGTGGGCCAACTCACGGTTGTGGACCCGGCGGCACCCGCAGGCGGATGAAGTGTTGGATGGGGTGTATCTGGGGCGGATGCCGGGGCACGGGGAGGCGACGGCGTTTGCAGCGGTGATCGACCTGTGTGCGGAGCTGGCCTGTACCGACGCCATCGCGGGGGGGGGAAAACACCACACAAAGCGGCCCCTCCCCGGAGGGAGTGAGGAAAATCCCCTTCACCCACGGCGTAGGAGACGGGGGGGGGGGGGAGCGGGCTTGCCCCGCGATGGCCCTCGAACAGCCTGTGCAGTACTACCAGAGCTTGCCGAGCCTCGACCTGATCACCCCAAGCCGGCAAACCCTGGAGCAAGCCGCCGCCGCCATCGAACACCTGCGCCAGCATGGCCCGCTGCTGGTCTGCTGCGCCCTGGGCTATTCGCGCAGCGCCAGCGCGGTGGCTGCCTGGCTGATCATCAGCGGCCGTTGCAGCGACGCCAGCCAGGCCGAAATGCTCATCCGCAAGGCACGCCCCAGGGTGGTCCTGCACCCGGCCCATAGGCAGGTGCTGCAGCAACTGGAGGCCCGGCCATGAACCTGCATGTCGTCGCCAGCCTGCTCGCCCGCGGGCGCCAGCTGGAACGTCTGTCGGACGGCATCAGCCTGCTGGCAATCGCCTGCAGCCTGGCGCCGCTGTTCGGCGTGGCGCTGTCTTCACCGGCCCACGCACTGTGCGTGGCGCTGCTGGTCATCGGCCTGGCCCACAAGTACTGGGCGATACGCGTCGCCCTGGATGCCGAGCTGTTCATCCACCTGGCCGCCAGCAGCGACCTGCCCGCCGACACCCTGGCCCTGGACCGTGCCCTGCATGAACTACACCTCAAACCCAGCGCCAGCGACAGCCGCGACTGGCCGGCACGCAGCCAGGCCGCCCTGGCCCTGCTGCGCCGCCAGGCCCTGTGCCTGGCCGTGCAAGTGCTGCTGGTACTGACCCTCCCCTTCACCGGATAAGACCGCCGCCATGCTCGCCAGCCTGACCGCCTTCGTCATCACCTCCGCCGCCCGCCTGATCACCGGCGCCCGCGCCCTGTGGCTGGGTTGCACGCCACAGCCGGTACAACGGCTGTACTTTGCCAACCACAGCAGCCACGGTGACTTCGTGCTGCTGTGGGCGGCACTGCCCGACCCCCTGCGCCGCCGCACCCGCCCGGTGGCGGGGGCCGACTACTGGTGCAAGCCCGGTATTCGCGACTTCCTCATCCGCCGGGTGTTCAACGCTGTGCTGATCGATCGCACGCGCGCGCCGGCCGAGGGCAATCCGCTGCAACCGGTGCTCGACGCGTTCGCCCAGGGCGACTCGCTGATCTTCTTCCCGGAAGGCACGCGCAACCTCGGTGACGAACCGCTGTTGCCCTTCAAGAGCGGCCTGTTCCACCTGGCCGCGGCCAACCCGCAGGTCGAGCTGGTGCCGGTGTGGATCGCCAACCTCAACCGGGTCATGCCCAAGGGCCGTGCCCTGCCGCTGCCGCTGCTGTGCACCTTGAGTTTCGGCGAGCCGCTGCACCTGCAGGCGGACGAAGGCAAACACGCATTTCTCGAGCGGGCCCGCGAGGCCCTGCTGAACCTGGCCCCGAAGGATGCCTGAGATGGATCACAACACCCTTTCGCTGTTCGCCGGCATCGGCGCCCTGTTGCTGCTGGCCAGCGCCATCGGGCGCCTGCTCAAGTGGCGCGCCGGCCCTGCCCCGCATGCGGTCATCGACAACCTCAACGCGCGCATCAATGCCTGGTGGGTCATGGTGCTGGTGATCGGCATCGCCTTCGTGTTCGGCAAGTACGGGGTGATCGTGCTGTTCTACGGCGTGTCGTTCTACGCCCTGCGCGAGTTCATGACCCTCACCCCGACCCGGCGCAGCGACTACCCGGCGCTGGTGGCGGCGTTCTACGTGGCGCTGCCGGTGCAGTACCTGCTGATCGCCATGGACTGGTACGGGCTGTTCAGCATCTTCATCCCGGTGTACCTGTTCCTGCTGCTGCCGATCCTCGCCAGCTTCGGCGGCGACACCACGCGTTTCCTCGAGCGCGCCTCGAAGGTGCAATGGGGGCTGATGATCGCGGTGTACTGCGTGTCGTCGGTGCCGGCGCTGATGACCCTGGATATCCCTGGCTTCGAAGGCCGCAACCTGCTGCTGATCGCCTGGCTGATCCTGGTGGTGCAGATCAGCGACGTGCTGCAGTACGTGTGCGGCAAGCTGTTCGGCAAACGCAAGGTGGCGCCCAACCTGTCGCCGTCGAAAACCGTCGAAGGCCTGGCCGGCGGCGTGGCGCTGGCCACCCTGGTGGGCGCGCTTTTGTGCTGGATCACCCCGTTCACCTTCTGGCAGGCGGCGCTGATGGCGCTGACCGTCAATGCCATGGGCTTCTTCGGCGGGCTGGTGATGTCGGCGATCAAGCGCGACCGCGGGGTGAAGGACTGGGGGCACATGATCGAAGGCCATGGCGGCATGCTCGACCGCATGGATTCGGTGTGTTTCGCAGCGCCGGTGTTCTTCCACTTCGTGCGCTACTGGTGGGCCTGAGTCGGTGGACATCCCCGGGGAATACATCGTCCATGAGAGCGAGCACTGGATCGTCAACCATCACCTGACATCCCGCCTGCCCGGCTACCTGATGCTGGGTTCGCGGGCGCCGGTGGACAGCCTGGCCGACCTGCCCGACCAGGCGCTGGCGGACATGGGCCGGCTGATGGCCAGGCTGCAACGGGCCATGGAGCAAGCGCTGGCGCCCAGGTGGTTGTACATCGGGCGCTTCGGGCATGTACCGGGTTGCCCGCTGCACTTTCACTTCATCCCGGTCCATGACTGGGTCGAGGCGCTGTTCTGGGCTGATGAACGTTACCGTGCGCTGCAACAGTTCGGCTCGCTGGAGCATGCCTTGTCGAAGACCGACGGGGCGGAACTGACGTTGTTCGTCTGGCGCGAGTTCGGCGAAAGCCCGACGCCACCCAAGGTACTGGGGAGGGGTATACCTGAGGTGATTGCCGCTGTGCGTGAGCGGTTGTAGCGCCGATGCGACTTGCCCCGCGATTTGACAGTTACAGGCAGGAACACCCTTCGCTGGATCGCATTCACGCCAGCGCCAGCAACAGCTTGGAGAAGTCGCAGCAGCGCAGAGCCAGCTCGGCGATCTGCGGGTTGATGCCGTGGCGGCGGTCCGAGCGATACAACGCGCTGTAACGCACGCGGGGTAAGCGTGGGCGCGTGTCGATGACCTTCAGCGCGCCGCGCTCGACCAGGTGCGCCAGGCAATGCCGTGGCAGGTAACTGATACCGATGCCCGAGATGGTCAGCCCTACCTGCACCAGCAGGTTGTGGCTGGTGATGGTGCGCGGCAGGTGCACGCCCTGCTCGGCCAGCCAGCGCTCGTACACCAGCCCCGTACCGGAGCTCGCGCCCTGGGTCATGACCGTGTGCGCAGCCAGGTCGGTCAGCGGCACCGGGGCATCGCCGTCGAACAGCTCGGGGCCGCACATCCAGGCGTTCTCCACGCTCTGCAGCGCGGTGCAGACGAAGCGCGCGTCCTGGTACACGTCCGGCACCACGATCAGGTCGAGCTGGTCGTTCTCCAGCTTGCGGTACAACTCGCTGCTCAGCTCCACCGACGGTTCGATCTGCACTTTCGGATAGGCCTGGCGAATCGCCTCGACGAAGGCCGGCAACCAGGTCAAGGCAGTCAGTTCGGTCACCCCAAGGCGCAGCCGACGCACCAGCACTTCACGGGCACAGACGCGTTCGAGCAGCGCATCGCGCCGCTCCAGCAAATCCCTGGCGCATTCCAGCAGTTCCGCACCTTTTTCGGTCAGCCGGGCGTTGCGTTTGCTGCGGTCGAACAGCGGCGTGTCGAAGGTTTCTTCCAGCTCCAGCACGCGCTTGGAGATGGCTGACTGGGACATGTTCAGCTGGTTGGCCGCGGCCTCGAAACTGCCCATTTCGGCGATCCAGTACAGCGCCTCCATCTGCTTGAAGGTGATCACGGCACAACCTCTCATGAATTAAAGCGATCAAACTCAAGCGAAAAATATCGCTAAAAGTATTCGTGCGCCACTCCTACCATCGAGTCACCAGCCAGCCCCGGCTGCCAACAATGACTCGGAGGCCCACATGTCCTTGCCCGGTTCCCGCATCCTGCCCTCGCCCCCGCTTGCCGACGCGCAACTGGTCGAGGCCCTGCGTTCGGTCGTCACCCCGCACATCAGCGACAACCTCGGCCGCCACATCGGCGCCCGTGGCCTGACCCGCTTCAACCGCACCGGCAAGCTGGTCGGCACCGCCCTGACGGTGAAAACCCGCCCAGGCGACAACCTGTACATCTACAAGGCGCTGACCCTGCTGCAACCCGGCCATGTGCTGGTGATCGATGCCCAGGGCGATACCAGCAACGCCGCCATCGGCGAGCTGATCAAGCTGTACGCCCTGCAGCGCGGTTGTGCGGGTTTCGTGATCGACGGCGCGATCCGTGACGTCGCCGCCTTCGCCGACACGCCCTGCTATGCCCGTGGCGTGGTGCATTGCGGCCCGTACAAGACCGGCCCGGGCGAGATCAACGTGCCGGTCTCGGTCGGCGGGATGATCGTCAACCCCGGCGACCTGGTGGTGGGCGATGAAGACGGGCTGGTCGCCTTCGCCCAGCACGACGCCCGGGCGGTGCTGGCCGCCGCCGCGCAACATGCCGCCCACGAGGCGCAGGTGATGGCCGAGATCGCCACGGGCAACCCCCGCCAGTCGTGGATCGAAGCCCCACTGAAGAAATTCGGCCTGCTGGAGAACACCCTGTGAACGACGCCCTGCTGTCCAAACGCCTGCTGGGCATCAAGCCCTCGCCCAGTATCGCCGCCAATGCCCTGGTGGGCCGCCTGCGCGCCGAAGGCCGCGATATCGTCAACTTCACGGTCGGCGAACCCGACCTGGACACCCCGGCGCATATAGTCCAGGCCGCCATCGCCGCGCTGCACCAGGGGGACACCCACTACACCGCCACCAACGGCACCCTGGCGCTGCGCCAGGCCATCGCCGGCAAGCTGGCACGGGATAACGGCCTGGCCTACAGCGTCGAGGAAATCGTCGCCGGCTCCGGCGGCAAGCACATCATCTACCACGCCCTGGCCGCCACCCTGAATGCCGGTGACGAGGTGGTGGTGCACACGCCGTACTGGGTGTCCTACCCGGATATCGCCCTGCTCAACGATGCCACCCCGGTGATCATCCCCGGCGACGAGGCGCTGGGCTTCAAGCTGTCGCCCGCAGCGCTGGAGCAGGCCATCGGCCCACGTACCAAATGGGTGATCCTCAACAGCCCGAACAACCCCAGCGGCGCGGTGTACGACGAGCAGGAACTGCTGGCGCTGGCGGCAGTGCTGCGCCGCCACCCGCAGGTGCTGGTCATGTCGGACGAGATCTACGAGCACTTCGTGTTCGGCGAGGCCCGGCATGTGTCGATCGTCAACGTGGCAGCTGACCTCAAGCCACGCACGCTGATCGTCAACGGCGCCTCCAAGGGATACGCCATGACCGGCTGGCGCCTGGGCTTCGGCGCAGGGCCGGCGTGGCTGATCGCCGCCATCGCCAAGCTGATCTCGCAGACCACCACCTGCCCCACGTCCATCAGCCAGGCCGCAGGCGTAGCGGCGTTTGCCGGTGACCAGCAGCCCATCGCCGAAATGAAAGCCCTCTACGCCGAACGGCGCGAACGCATGCTGGCGGCGCTGGCGGACATCCCCGGGGTGCGCTGCACGCCGCCACAGGGGGCGTTCTACGTGTTCGCCAATGTCGCCGGGCTGATCGGCAAGCGCACGCCCCAGGGCGGGTTGATCGGCAGCGACAGCGAGCTGGTCGACTACCTGCTCCGGGAAACCGGGGTGGCGCTGGTGAGTGGCGAGGCCTACGGCATGTCGCCCTACGTGCGGCTGTCGTTCGCCAGCAGCGTGGCACTGATCGACGAAGGCTGCGCGCGGCTGAGGGAAGCCGTGCGGCGCCTGCAATAAGCCAGAATAAAAGGGCAATGGAGTGCCCACGCGCCAACTGCCTATAACAACAATTCCTTATAGCGAGGCACACCATGCACAACCGCCGCATTCCGCTCGTCTGGCAGATCCTCATCGGGTTGCTGGCCGGCATCGCCATCGGCGCCCTGCTCCATGAATACCCCAGCGTTCGCCCATGGATGATGGAGAACATCCTGCAACCGGCCGGCGACATCTTCATCAAGCTGATGAAGATGATCGTGGTGCCCATCGTGTTCGCCTGCATGGTGGTCGGCATCGCCGGCCACGGCGACAGCAAGGCGCTGGGCCGCATCGGCGTACGCGCGCTGCTGTACTTCTTTGCCGTGACCACCACGGCGATCATCGTCGGGCTGGTCATCGGCAACCTGCTGCAGCCCGGCGCCGGCACCGACCTGGCCACGCTCAAGGCCAGCAGCGTCAGCCTGCCCGGCGCCAGCAGCGGCCACCATGGCCTCGGCCAGCTGATCGTCAGCATCATCCCCGACAACGTGGTCAATGCCATGGCCCAGGGCAGCCTGCTGTCGGTGCTGTTCTTCGCGGTGATGTTCGGCCTGGGTGTCGGACAGCTGTCGGAAGAGCGCAAAGCGCCGCTGATCGCGGCATTGCGGGCCGTGTCGGAAGCCATGTTCAAGGTCACCTCGATGATCATGGCCTACTCGCCTATCGGCGTGTTCGGCATGATCGCGGTCACCGTCGCCAACTTCGGTTTCAGCTCGCTGCTGCCCCTGGGCAAGCTGATCCTGGTCAGCTATGCGGCGATCCTCTTCTTCACGGTGTTCGTGCTGGGCAGCATCGCCCGCCTGGCCGGCATCAGCCTGCTGGGCCTGATGCGCCATATCAAGGATGAACTGCTGCTGGCGTTTTCCAGCGCCAGCTCCGCAGCGGTGATGCCGCAACTGATGAAGAAGCTCGAAAGTTACGGCGCGCCGCCCTCGCTGGTCAGCTTCGTGGTGCCGGTGGGCTACTCGTTCAACCTCGACGGCGCGTCGCTGTTCCTGGGCATCGGCACCCTGTTCGTCGCCCAGCTGTATGGCATCGACCTGTCGCTGGCGGACCAGGCGCTGCTGGTGG
Source organism: Pseudomonas sp. GZD-209 (assembly GCF_049310485.1). Taxonomy (NCBI): domain Bacteria; kingdom Pseudomonadati; phylum Pseudomonadota; class Gammaproteobacteria; order Pseudomonadales; family Pseudomonadaceae; genus Pseudomonas; species Pseudomonas sp. GZD-209. The sequence continues at coordinate 7,427 of NZ_JBMOWQ010000069.1, read as the reverse complement.
TGACCATGGTGCTGACGTCCAAGGGCGCGGCGGGCGTGCCTGGCTTCATGTTCGTGATTCTCTCCGCCACCCTGGCCAGCGCCGGGCTGCCGCTGGAGGGCATTGCCTTCATTGCCGGGGTGTACCGCCTGATGGAAATGCCGACCACCGCGCTCAACGTTCTGGGCAATGCCCTGGCGCCGCTGGTGGTGGCGCGCTGGGAAGCTCGCCGCGCCGGTGTGGCGCACAGCCCGAGCCAGCAGGCCGGATAGCGCATCCAGACAGCCAGGCGTCGAGCACAGGCAACTGGCCGACGACGCCTGGCCCTATGGTGATGCGTTCTATCACTAACAGCCTGGAGCCACGCCATGTCCGATTTCATCACCGTCCTGCGCGAAACCTGCCCTACCCCGGTGGTCGACGCGACCAAGTGGAAGCGCATCGGCGGCGACCCGCACACCGTCAACCTCAACGCCTACCTGTCGGCCGACGGCAGCAAGATCATGGGCACCTGGATCTGCACCCCGGGCAAGTTCGAGGTCAACTACGAGAAATGGGAGTTCTGCCACTTCCTCGATGGCTACTGCATCGTCACCCCGGAAGGTGAAGAGCCCAAGCACCTGAAGGCAGGGGATGTGTTCGTGATCGAACCGGGGATGAAAGGCACCTGGGAAGTGGTCGAGACGGTGCGCAAGTATTTCGTGTTTGCCTGAAACGCTAATCGTGGGAGCGGGCTTGCCCCGCGATGACGTCAGGCGGGACAACGCTGTAGCCTGACATGACGTCATCGCGGGGCAAGCCCGCTCCCACGTTCCAAACGCCAATTCAGGCGGGCAAAAAAAAATCGCGGAGCGCATGCCCCTCCCCCAAGGTGCGCAGTTACAAGGGGGAGGACCATACGGTCCGCGATGAAGTCCCTCTCGCCCATCAATCCTTCTTGCGATACCCCTCGACGATCGCCGAGAAATCCTTGCTGCCTTCGCCGCGCAGGCTCATGGCCTGGTACAGCTGCTGGGCCACGGCGCCCATGATCACCGGCTGGTGCGCCTGGCGTGCGGCCTCGGTGGCCAGGCCCAGGTCCTTGAGCATCAATTCGGCGCCGAAGCCGCCGGTGTAGCCGCGCGAGGCCGGTGCGGTCTCGATGATGCCCGGCCACGGGTTGTAGGTGTCCGAACTCCAGCAGCGCCCGGTCGAGCTGTTGATGATCCCGGCCAGTACCTTGGTGTCGATGCCCAGCGCATTGCCCAGGGCCATGGCCTCGGACACGCCGATCATCGAGATGCCCAGCAGCAGGTTGTTGCAGATCTTGGCGATCTGCCCGGTACCTACCTCGCCGCAGTGCACGATGTTGCGGCCCATCTGCTCCAGCACCGGCTTGAGGGTGGCGAACAGCGCCTGGCTGGCGCCGACCATGAAGGTCAAGGTGCCGGCCGCCGCGCCGCCAGTGCCGCCGGAGACCGGCGCGTCACCCATGTCGATGCCCTTGGCCGTTGCGGCCTTGGAAACGTCGCGAGCGGTCTGCGGGTCGATGGTGCTGCAGTCCACGGTCGGGGTGCCGGGGCGGATGCCGGCCAGCACGCCGGTCTCTTCGTCCAGGTAGACACTGCGCACATGGGCAGCGGCCGGCAGCATGGTGATCACTAGCTCGCTGTTGGCCGCGGCCTCCTTGGGCGAGGCGCTGACTTGCCCACCCAGTTCGGCAAGCTCCGCCAGTACGGTCTTGTTCAGGTCGAACAGGTTCAGCGAGTGCCCGGCCTTGATCAGGTTGCGGGCCATGGGCGCGCCCATGTTGCCCAGGCCGATGAATGCGATACGCATGGTCAACTCCTTAGCGCAGGCTGATGGTGGTGTTCACACCGTCGTTGACGCTGTCATCGTCGAACCAACGGGCGGTGACGGTCTTGGTCTGAGTGTAGAACTGCACCACCTGCTTGCCGTACGGGCCGAGGTCGCCGAGCTTGGAGCCGCGCGAGCCGGTGAAGCTGAAGTACGGCACCGGTACCGGGATCGGGATGTTGATGCCGACCTGGCCGATGTCGATCTCGCTCTGGAACTTGCGCGCCGCCGCGCCGCTCTGGGTGAACAGGCCAGTGCCGTTGCCGAACGGGTTGGCGTTGACCAGGGCGATGGCCTCGTCGAGGGTGTCCACCTCCAGCGTGACCAGCACCGGGCCGAAGATTTCCTGGGTGTACACCTGCATGTCGGTCTTGACCCCGGAGAACAGGGTCGGGCCGACGAAGTTGCCCTGCTCGTAGCCCGGCACCTTCACGTCACGGCCGTCCAGCTCCAGCTTGGCGCCTTCCTTGATGCCGCTTTCGATCAGGCCCAGCACCCGCTCCTTGGCGCGCTTGGAGACCACCGGGCCGACGTCGGTGCCCGGCTCGTTGCCGGCATTGACCTTGAGCTTGCTGGCCGCGTCCTTGATGTCCGGCAGCCACTCGCGGGCCTTGCCCACCAGCACCGCCACCGAGGTGGCCATGCAGCGCTGGCCGGCGGCGCCGAACGCAGCACCGACCAGCGCGTTGATGGTCTGGGTGCGGTTGGCGTCGGGCAGCACCACGGCGTGGTTCTTCGCGCCCATCATCGACTGCACGCGCTTGCCGTGCTGGCTGCCCAGGTTGTAGACGTGGGTGCCGACTTCGGTGGAACCGACGAACGAGATCGCCTTGATGTCCGGGTGGGTGCAGATGCCATCGACCACCTGCTTGCCGCCGTGCACCACGTTGAGCACGCCAGCCGGGATCCCGGCTTCCAGCGCCAGCTCGACCAGCATCATGGTCGACAGCGGGTCCTGTTCGGACGGTTTGAGCACGAAGGTGTTGCCGCAGACGATGGCCATCGGGAACATCCACAGCGGGATCATCGCCGGGAAGTTGAAGGGGGTGATGCCGGCGCACACACCGATCGGCTGGCGCAGGGTGTAGGTGTCAACGCCACCGGCGACGTTCTCGGCGAACTCGCCCATCTGCAGGGTGCCGATGGAGGCGGCGTGCTCGACCACTTCCAGGCCGCGGAAGATATCGCCCTCGGCGTCGGCAATGGTCTTGCCCTGCTCGGCGCTGAGGGTCACGGCGATGCGTTTGCTGTGTTCGCGGATCAGCGCCTGCAGCTTGAGCATGATGCGCATGCGCGCGCCGATCGGGGTGTCGCGCCAGGTCTTGAAGGCGCGCTCGGCGGCGGCCACGGCGGCGTTCACTTCATCGGCGGTGGCAAACGGCACCCGCGCCAGCACTTGCTGGGTGGCCGGGTTGACGATGTCGCGCCACTCGGTGGTCTTGGACTCGACCCATTGGCCGTCGATCAGCAGTTTTACCTGTTCGACCTTGGTCTGGTTGGGGTTGTGGGGTGCGTTCATCTGCGCTCTCCTTGGAATTATTGTCGGAACGAAGACGCCTACGCCGGGGTGGACACGGGGTGGCGTGTAGGGGCTGAGATCGAGTATAGATGTGCAAACATCCAACAAGAATGAACAAAAAAACCGGATCATCATGCAAAAAGACCTCACCTCCCTGAGCGCGCTGAACTGGGACGACCTCAAGTTCTTTCTTGAGGTAGCGCGCACCCGCAAGGCCAGCAGTGCGGCCAAGCGCCTGGCCGTGGACTACACCACGGTGTCGCGGCGCATCGGCTCACTGGAAGGGGCGCTGGGTACCTTGTTATTCGAGAAGTCGCGCACCAACGGCTTCGTCCTCACCGCCGAAGGCCAGCGCCTGCTGGGCTACGCCGAGTCGATCGAAAGCACCCTGCACATGGCCTGCGAGCAGGTTTCGGGCTCGGGCGTGGCGTTGTCGGGGCATGTGCGCATGGGCTGCACCGAAGGCTTCGGCAGCTTCTTCGTCACCCCGCAGTTGAGCCATTTCGTCGATGCCTGGCCGGCGATCTCGGTGGATATCCTGCCGTTGCCGCACTTCATCAGCCTGTCCAAGCGCGAGGCCGATATCGTCATCGCCCTGGAGCGGCCCGAGCATGGGCCTTATGTGTGCTGCAAGCTGTGCGACTACCGGCTGCGGCTGTACGCCACCCAGGATTACCTCGACAGCCACGCGCCGATCCGCGCGGTGAGCGACCTGGCGAACCATCCCTTCATCAGTTACGTCGACGATCTGGCGTTCAGCTCGGAGCTTCTGTACCTGGCGAACCTGATCCCCAATGCCAACGCGCACCTGCGCAGCACCAGCGTCATCGCGCAGTACACGGCGGCGTTGCAGGGGCGTGGGCTGGCGATCCTGCCGTGCTTCCTGGCGGCGCAGGACCCACGGTTGGTGACGGTGTTGCCGGAGGAGATCGAGGTGACGCGGCAGTTCTGGATGTACTGCCGGGAGGATTTGAGGAAGCTCAAGCGGATCACGCTGCTGTGGGATTACATCCGTGAGGTGACCGAGGCGAATGCGCCGTTGTTGATGGGCGAGACGCGCGAGATGAAGTTCGCTCAGGCGTAGGAGTACAAGGAGTAAGGGTGCCCTATCGTAATTATCTCGGCAGGCCGGTGTAACGACTTGTGCCAGGAGTTGTGACACCCGCCTCCAAGCTTGTCTCTTCGCCATCCTTGTGCAGAACCACTTCGCTCTACTGATGATGTAGCGCAGTCAGGGGGAAAAACGACCATGGATTTGCAAGACGCTTGCGAAAGCCTCGACAAGGCGCTGACCAGTTTACGGGACATGAATAAAATCCTGCGGCAAGACTTGAATGCACTCCTCAACGCTTTCTCGGATGAGTCCAATCAAGTGCTCCGGCGTAACTTTATTCGTGCTTCATGGGCTTATGTTGAGGCCAACACGCACGCCCTTAAACTCATGACGTCGATCATTGTGGATGCAGCTTCATGTAGGCTGGAATCTGACGAGATAGCGTTTCTGAAGGACCGGCGAACGGAGACGCTTTGTAATATCAAGCGGACGATCCGTGTAGTTACCAAGGTCTTCGGTCTGTCTGAGCGTAACCTAGGAGGCGGGAGCGACTGGCATCGAGTAAAGTCTAGTAGTAAGGTTAGAGACCGCTTGGTTCATCCCAAGACAGTTGAAAATTTGCAGGTGGGAAACCACGATTGGGAAACCCATAAGCTGGGCTACGCTTGGTTGGTGAGCATCTTTGACAAGCTACTTCTAGATATAATCGCGAGCCATGAGTAATGTGAAGGGAGATCGTGATGAAGGCTGCTTTTGCAATGACCTTGTTGATGCTGGGCAGCATGACAGCCTATGCCACTACGTTCGATGGTTATGAATGCACGGATGACTGTTCGGGGCATCAAGCAGGGTACGATTGGGCCGAGCAAAACGACATTGATGACGAAGACGCCTGTGACACTCCATCTCAGTCATTCAACGAGGGTTGTCAGTCATACGTGGAAGGTGGCAGTGGAGTGACTTCTTCAATTGAAGATGATGACGACTAGCTACTAGAACCTTGCATCGCTTCATTGGGAGGGACGCCATGGATACGTCCTTCCAAAATTCATCCTCCTCATAAGACGTTAAGAATGCACCATCACTCTCTCGGACTGAACACCTGGGACCCTACTATCCCGGCCATCTCAAGCCAAGCGATATCATATCGACATCAGCACGAATGAGTGCCAGAATGCATCTCGCGACGGGGATTGCTTTCACATTTAAGCTAACAACCTATATAAAAAACTCTTCTGTAGATATTAATAACGGAGCTCGTAATGCACAAGCCTTTGAGAACCTTCACAATATTGCTTGCTGCGCTTACATTAAATGGATGTATGGCTGGATTTTCTGGAAACAAAACTCCCGCAACCTCGCTGAATTACACCTCCTCACATACATCCAAAAAAAATGTCTACGTTGAAATAGTTAATTTCACTTCAATCGATGGATCATCACCCAGGGAAACAATCTTCACACGTGAAGAAAACCAAAAAATTGTAGAAAATTCACTACGCAAATCCAATTTGTTTAATGGCATAAAATTCCGCGGCATTGATCAAGAAGCTGACGACCTTAAGGTGCAAATCACCATTACAGAAAAAGTATCAACATCCGGCCTCTCCGGAGCGCTCACCATATTTTCCCTGGGTTTGATACCTAGCTCCTCTCGAACTGACTTTATACTTGACCTTAAGGTGAAGTCGCCGGCGAACAGCTTGCAAGAAGTAGCTAAAAATGAAGACTACATAACTCAGTGGGTGGGCTGGTTTGTTATCCCATGGTCATCCAATACAATACTCGATGCTAAAACCGATACTTTGGATCGACAGCTTTCCGATGCGATAAACCGCTTGGTAGCAAGTAAGGCGCTAACATTGTAACTTGAAAAATTGGCGGGACTGGTAGCTCATCTTGTGGTAGATGGGGTTTTATGGATCGCACTCTATATATTTCTATATCCTCGTTACCCCAGTAGAGGTCCATAACCGAAATCGCACTGCGGGAAATCTCCCAAAGTCAGCCCCCAAGGTTGCACCTTGCGCCTAACAGAGATAGATTTCCCCAGTCGCCGGAGCATCGGCGACGCGACCTTGGCCGGTCGGAATCGAAAGGCGCAGCAGCGCCCAGTCTTCATCGCAGGCGCTTTTTTTGTGCCCGCGATGTCGCGTTATGGCGGTGGTGCGCGGGACACCTTCGGGTGTGCCGGGCCCCTTTCGTCCCGGTCGGCCAACCCGCGTACTGCTGCCACCTAAACCTGCTTGGCCGCGAGCGGTGGCAGTTCCATAACGAAAGGAACTCATGCATGACCACCACGATACTGAGGATCCTCGCATCCGCTCTCCGCCGCCCATCCCCTGCGGCAACCCCGTCTCCAACCTTCTACCCAATCGACAGCCAATCCCTCGCCACCCGCGCAAGCCGGGAGGCATCCCATGACTGACCACGAACGCCTGTCCACCATCCAAAGCTACGCCTGGACCCTCGAATTGCTCGGTGAAGCACTGGTCCAGCATGACGAGGTGCTGGAGTGCGAGCACAACCCGCAGCTGAGTTTTCGTAATACGGCGGGGATACACTAGGCGATCCGGATCATCAGCCGGCTGGCCAGCGAGCAGGTCGGCAAGCTGGAGGCGATGAAGGAGACGGAGTGACCTTGGGGCAGTGAAACCTGCAGCATCGGGGCCGCCTTGCGGCCCTGTCGCGGAACGCGTCGCAACGGCGTACCGCGAGCAGCCTCTGCCTGCCATTGCGCAGACGCACAGGCTTCAAGCCATTTGCGCAGCAGCCGAATGCGCCATTCGCGATGGCAGTATCGGCGCCAACCTGGCCTAGCACTTAGATTTCATGCGGGAGGCGCATTGCATCTCGGCACGCTCAAGCCGATTACCCTGATGTGGGATTACATCCGTGAGGTGACCGAGGCGAATGCGCCGTTGTTGATGGGGGAGACGCGGGAGATGAGGTTCGCTCAAGGTTGAACTTGAGGGCCATCGCGGGGGGAGGACCCCTCCCCCCCCCCCCGTGACCACCCCCCCCTAGGAGGATGTTTCT
>NZ_JBMOWQ010000068.1:0-12076 GCF_049310485.1 Pseudomonas sp. GZD-209 | reverse complement strand
CAAGCCCGCTCCCACGCCGGTATTAACAACTCAACGTGGGAGCGGGCTTGCCCCGCGATGGGTACCACGCAGCGTTCAGTCCGACGCCACCACAATCGACACCCGGCGGTTCTCCATGCGCCCGGCGCTGGTGCGGTTGTCGGCCACCGGCTGGCTGCTGCCCAGGCCGCGGGTCTGGATGTTCTGCGGCTGCATGCCGATGCCGGCCAGCGCCTTGGCCACGCTCTGGGCGCGGCGTTCGGACAGCTGCTGGTTATAGGCGGCCTTGCCCGAGGCATCGGCGTGGCCGTCGATGCGCACGCGCTGGATGTCCACCGACAGCAGGGCCTTGCCGATGCGCTCGACGATGTCCTCGCTCTGGCGGTTGAGGCCGTCCAGGTCGCTGCCGAACAGCACCTTGCCGGACAGGTCGAAGGCCCAGCCCTCATCGATAGGGGCAAAGCCTTCGCGCTTGAGCACGGCCACCTGCTCCGCAGTCAGGCCCCTGGGCGGTACGCTCTGGCAGCCGCCGAGGGCGAGCAGGGCCAGGGCCATGGCAAACAACGGCAAACGCAGCGATAGCAAACGGTCGATCACGGTTCAGCTCCTGTGCTTTTTACATCCGTGGCGCAGCGTTCCGTCTGCGCCACTTGCCAATGGCCACGGCGCTTGCGCTTGGCCTGGTACATCGCCGCATCGGCGGCATTGAGCAGACTGGCCGGGTCGTGGCCGTCGTCCGGGTAATAGGCGATACCGACACTGAGCGAGCTGGTGATGCGGGTGCCATCCTCCAGCAGGATCGGCAGCTGCATGCTGGCGATGATCTTCTCGGCGATGCGCTGGGCATCTTCACGCGCCTGCAGCGGCGCCAGCAGCACGGCGAACTCGTCGCCGCCCAGGCGCGCCACCAGGTCATGCTCACGCAATTGCGCGCGCACCCGGCTGGCGATGGTGATCAGCACTTCGTCACCCACGGCATGGCCGAGGCTGTCGTTGATCTGCTTGAAATGGTCGCTGTCGAGGAACAACAGCGCCAGGCGCTCGGCATTGCGCAGGCTGCGGCTCAACCGGCCCTCGAAGAAGGCGCGGTTGGGCAGCCCGGTGAGGCTGTCGTGGCTGGCCTGGTGGGCGAGGGTTTCGTTTTCGCTTTGCAGGTGGCTGTGCCAGACCTCCAGTTCGTCGAGCAGGGCATTGAAGTCATTGCCCAGTTCGTTGAGTTCGGCGATCTGGGTTTGCGGCACACGGCGGTCGAAACTGCGTTCGCGGCGCGCTGCGTGGGCCACGCTGGCCAGGTGGCGCAGCGGGCGGATGATGTCGGCGAACAGCCGGCGCGACAGGTACAACGCCAGTAGCGCACTGAGCACCGTGCACAGCAGGATCCCGACCAGGCCACTGAGCAGGAAGCGCAACAGGCTGCCGCCCTGGCCGACCAGTTCGACATGCCCGACCTTCTGACCCTTGTGCTGCACCGGCAGGTTGACCGGCTGCTCCAGCAGGGTCCGCGCCACCTGGCTTTGCAGCTGTGCCATCAGGGTTCGGTCATCGCGCTGCCAGTGGGCGAGCAGCTTGCCATCGTTATCGAAAACCTTGGCCTCAGCCACCTCTTCGGTCTCGGCGATCAGCGCCAGTGCCTCGTTGGCCGCTGGGCTGTCGTCGAACACCACGGCGGCTTCGACGGTGTAGTTGATGGAGCGGGCGATCAAATGCAGGTTGTGGTTGGCATAGACGCGCAAGGCGGCCACCCCGAGCAGGGTCACCAGCACCCCGGCCAGGCCGGCGGCAAGCAGGGCAATGCCCAGGTGGCCACGCCCCAGCGCCGCTCGCAGCGTCGGCCGGGGCATGCGCTGGTCAGGGCCACTCATGGCTGCGCCGCCCGCCGCCGCGACAACTGCAGCACGCTGGGGTGGATGCGCACGCCACTGCGCGCCACCGAGTCGAGGTTGACGTCGAATGCCACCTGCTGATCGCTGACACGCAGGCAGAACAGGCTGCCCACGGTACAGGGGTCGTCGGCTTCGGTGATGCTCAGCACCGGGTGACCACTGATTGCCTGGAACAGCCGATCACGCTCGCCGGGTTCGAGCTTGCCGATGTAAACGGCGTCACAGGCACTGGCCAGGCTGGCATTGCCGGCCAGCAGGCGGCGCACCTGCAGTGGCTGCCCGGAACTCTGCACAGTGCCTTTGATCAGGTCGTCGGCGTATTCGGTGGGGCCGACCAGGCACAGGCGCAGGGGGTTGGGTTCGGCGGGCCAGCGGGCATAGCTGAGGATGCCCAGCACCACCTGGGTCACGGCCTTGGCCCGTTGCTGCGCCTGCGCGCTCGGCTCGCCGGCCAGCGCCTGGGCGCACACGCCGGTCAGCAACAGCGTGGCCATCAGCAGCGAGCGCGCGCAATCCTTCACCCGCCTCAAAACCGAGACAGCCACTGTCATGTGGGAAATCTCTCAAAAAGTTGCCAGATAATGCCGCAACGATAGCACAGCAACGTGGTACGCCCGTATCACAGTTGTTCCAGCATCAGCCCCGAAACACGTCGCACCCTGCGCCCCACAGCCTCCTCGAACACGCCACTGCGCGGCTCGATCAGGCTGAAGCAGTGCTTGGCCCGGGTGATGCCGGTGTACACCAGCTCCTTGGTCAGCACCGGGTTGAGTGCGTCGGGCAGCACCAGCGCGGTGTGGCTGAACTCCGAGCCCTGGGACTTGTGCACGGTCATGGCGAACACGGTTTCCACCTCGCTCAGGCGGCTGGGCAGGACGAAACGCACCCCGCCACTGCCGTCGTTACGCGGGAAGGCCACGCGCAGCGGGGCCTGGCCCTGGTCATCGGGCAGGCGCAGGGCGATGCCGATATCACCGTTCATCAGGCCGAGGCCGTAGTCGTTGCGGGTTACCAGTACCGGGCGCCCTTCGTACCACAGCTGCTGGCTGTCGATCAGCCCGGCATTGTGCAGCACCCGCTCCACCCGCTGGTTCAGGCCTTCCACGCCCCAGGCGCCCTTGCGCACCGCGCACAGCAGCTGGAAGTCCTCGAAACGGCTCAGCACTTCGCCGGCCCACTGTTCCCAGCGCGGATCCTCTGCCGGGGTGCCCGGTGGCGGGCGCAGGCGGCCGATGTTGCGCAGGTAGCTGCGATAGCCCTGGGGGCCTTCGGCGCCGCGGTTGAGGCCTTCGAGCAGCAGGCGGTCGAAGCGCTTGTCGTGCTCGCCGCCGAGGGTCAGGCAGAACACGTCATCGGGCTTGCTGGCCAGCAGTGCGCGGGCCTCGGGGGCCTGCTGGCGGTTGACCAGCCGTGCCAGCTGGCCGATGCCGCTGCCTTCACCGAAACGCCGGGAATGGCGCAGCATGACGATCTGCTGGGCCAGTGGGTTGCGCGGGCTTTCGCCCGGCTTCAGGCCGCTGTTGGCCAGCGATTGGCCGCCGATCTGCTCCAGCCAGGCCTGGGTCTGCGGCCAGTAGCAGCCGTCCTCGGCGTCGCGGCAAAGGTCGCCCAGCACCGCCCCCGCCTCCACCGAGGCCAACTGGTCCTTGTCGCCCAGCAATACCAGCCGCGCATTGGGGGGCAACGCGTCGAGCAGGTTGGCCATCATTTCCAGGTCGATCATCGACGCTTCGTCGATCACCAGCACATCCAGTGGCAACAGGTTGCCTGCGTTATGCCGGAAGTGGCGCGAGCCCGGGCGGCTGCCGAGCAGGCGGTGCACGGTGCTGACGTCGGTGGGGATCTGCGCGCGCACCGTGCTGTCGACCTGCAACCGCTCGACCTGCTGGCCGATGGACTCGGTCAAGCGCGCCGCGGCCTTGCCGGTGGGCGCCGCCAGGCGAATGCGCAGGGGCCGGCCCTGCTCTACCGCCGGAGCCTGCAGCAGGGCCAACAGGCGCACGACCGTGGTGGTCTTGCCGGTGCCGGGGCCGCCGGTGATGACGCTGAAACCGGCACGGGTGGCCAGGGCGCAGGCAAGTTTCTGCCAGTCCACTTCACTGCCGGGGGCACCGCCTTCGAACAGCTGCGCCAGGCGCGCCGACAGGTCTGCCTGCAACGGCTGCTGACGGGCCAGGCGCTCGTGCAATGCGCCGTCGATGCGCCGCTCATAAGCCCAGTAGCGGCGCAGGTACAAACGTTCACCGCTGAGCACCAATGGCCGCGTGTGCTGTGCGCGGCTGCCGCCCGCTGCCAGCAAGGGGCTTTGGTCGATGCGCTGCAACCAGGTGTCCAGGTCGAGGCTGGCCAGCAACTGCGAAGGCAGCAGCAGCGGCCCGGCCAGGGCATCGCCTTCCGGCGGCAGCGACAGGGCGAAGTCCGGCTCGGCCAGGGTCTGGGCAAGGTCGAGGCAGACATGGCCGTGGCCCAGTTGGTGGCTGGCCAGCGCCGCCGCCAGCAGCACCAACGGATCGCTGCCTGGGGCGAGCTCTTCGAGGAAGCCGACGAAAGCCCGGTCCAGCGCACGCAGCCAGCCACGCTCCACCCAGCGGTCGAGCAGGGCCAGCAGGTCGTGGCTGTCGTGCAGTGGCGCCAGGGCACTCAGGTGCTCGGCCTGCAGTGGGGTCGGCAGAAGGTCGTCGAGACTGCGGCTCATGGCGTGGCTCCAGCAAACAGATCCTGCTGCGCGGGCGCGTGCTCGCCACGGAACAGCGCATCGAGGGCTTCGATCAGCGCGCGTGGCGGCCGGGCGTGATACAGACCATGGCCGGCCGAGTGGGTGCCGCGCAGGAAGATGAACAGGGCACCGCCGACATGGCGGTCGTAGTCGTAGTCGGGCAGGCGTGCGCGCAACTGTCGGTGCAGGGCCAGCAGGTAGAGCACGTACTGCAGGTCGTAGCGGTGCTCGAGGATCGCCTGCTCCATGGCCAGTGCGCCATAGGCCTGGGCGTCGGGGCCGAGCCAGTTGGATTTGTAGTCGGCCACGTAGTAGCGCCCGTCCAGCTCGAAGGCCAGGTCGATGAAGCCTTTGAACATACCGTTGAGCTGGGTCGGCTGCAGCGCCGGGCGCGCGGCGCCGTCATGGGTATGGCGAACCACCAGCTGGTCGAGGCGCACGGCATCGACCTGATGGCTGGCAAACCAGAACTCCATCTCGATCTGGTACTGGCTCAGCGCCGCCAGTTGCAGGGTAGCGCCCTGCAACGGCATGGGCTGCACCAGCATCTGCTGCAGCCACTGGCTGAGCGTGGGGATCCAGCCGGCCCAGTCGCGACGGTTGCAGCGCCGGCCGACGGTGCGCTCGATCAGCTCGGGCTGGCTGCTCACGGCGGCGAAGCCTTCCAGGCCTGCCCATTCGAGCAGGCCATGGAGGAAGGTGCCGGGGTTGGGGCCACGGGGGAAGCGGTGGATATCACCGGACTCGGCCGGCACTTCGCGCAGCAGCTGGCTGTCCAGCGCTTCGTCGTCCAACAGTTGCTGGGCCTGGGAGCTGTCGGCGATGAGCGTCTGATCGCCGACACGCAGCGCACTGTAGGAGGCGATCCACCACTGCTCGGCGGCGGCCCGTCGAGGTTTGCGTGCCGGCAACAGCTCACTGTCGTTCGCGGGGGTGCGGTAGCTTTGCTCGTCGGCCTCGGGCAGCGGCCCACTGATGATGGCCGGGCTGTTCGCAGCCAGGGCCTGCAGCCACTCGCCCAGTTGGCTGGACGCCGACAGTGGCAGGCCGCCACCGAGCAGGTAACCCAGGGCCGAGCGGTGCAATTGCGAGCTGCGCTGGGTGCCGCGCTTGAGGTCGGCGACACCCAGCCAGCAACCGTGCTGGGCACGGGTCAGGGCGACATAGAGCAGGCGCAGGTCTTCTGCCAGGCGCTCGTCGTCGGCACGTTCGACCTGCTGTGCATCGGGGGTGAGCGTGAGGTGCGCGATGCCGTCGTCGTCATGCCAGGACAGCGGCAGGCGCGAACCATCCACCGGCTTGCTGGTACAGATGAACGGCAGGTACACCAGGGGGTATTCCAGGCCTTTGGATTTGTGGATGGTCACCACCTTGACCAACTGCTCGTCGCTTTCCAGGCGCAGGATCTGCTCTTCGCCGGCCTGCCCGGCGTTGGCCAGGTGCTCGGCCAGGTGGCGGATCAATGCCTGCTCGCCATCCAGTTCGCCGGCCGCCTGCTGCAGCAGTTCGGCCAGGTGCAGCAGGTTGGTCAGCACCCGCTCGCCGTCGGTGCGCGCCATCAGGCTGCGCGGCAGGTGGAAGTCGTGCAGCAGGCGGCGCAGCATCGGCAATACGCCTTGGCGCTGCCAGATCTCGCGGTAACGGCGAAAGCGCATGACCCAGTCTTCCCAGACCCGCTCGTCCTGGTTCAGGCGTTCCAGTTCGATCAGCGGCAGGCCGAGGGTCAGGCTGGCCAGGGCGGCCTTGAGCATGCGCTCGACGTCCGGCTCGGCGCAGGCCTTGAGCCAGGCCAGCAGGTCGTGGGCTTCCTGGGCGGCGAACACCGAATCTTTGTCCGACAGGTAGACGCTGCGCACCCCGCGGGCCGCCAGCTCGGCGCGGACCAACTGCGCTTCGCGACCGTCGCGCACGAGGATGGCAATATCGGACGGCAGGCACGGGCGCAGTGTGCCGTCACTGCCGGCAAAGCCACTGACGCCCTGCTGGCCGCCGTTGAGCACGGCGACGATATGGCTGGCGCAACTGGCGGCCAGGCGTTGGCGATACAGGGTGTTGGACACTGGCTCGTCACTTTGCAGATGCCAGCAGTGCAACGCCGCAGTGGGCTGGCCGTCGATCTGCAGCTGTTCGCTGCGGCCTTTGGCGCGGACCTCGACGAAGGGCAAGGGGTTGTCGCCATGGGCGCGGAACAGGAAGGCGCCACGGCCTTGAGCACGCGCCTCGGCCTGCAGGAAGACACGGTTCACGGCCGCGACCATGGCCTGGCTTGAGCGGTAGTTGGTGTCCAGGCTGTGCAGGCGCCCGGCGGTGGCGCGGCGGGCAGCCAGGTAGGTGAAGATGTCGGCGCCGCGGAAGGCGTAGATTGCCTGCTTGGGGTCGCCGATCATGAACAGGCCGGTTTGCGGGTTGTTCTCGGTGATGCGATAGATGCGCTCGAAGATGCCGTATTGCACCGGGTCGGTGTCCTGGAATTCGTCGATCAGCGCTACTGGGAACTGCTCGCGGATCAACCCGGCCAGGCGCTCGCCGGACTCGCTGGCCAGCGCATGCTGCAGGCGCAGCAGCATGTCGTCGAAGCCCATTTCGGCGCGGCGGCGCTTTTCCACTTCGAAGCGGGCCGAGACCCAGGCGGCGGCATGTTCCAGCACGCGCACCTCGGGGCTGGCGAGCCCCTGCAATTGCTCGCGCAGGGTTTGCATGGCGTGCAGGGCTGGATGGCTCGGCGGCTCGCCGACCTTCCACGCCTCGGCCATGCCGTCGGGGGTCAGGCGGGTAAAGCCGGTGCCCAGGTCGAGGTCCATGGCTTGATCGTCGCCAGCCCAAGCCTTGAGCTTGTCGAACCAGGGCTCGAAGTAGCGCGCCTGCAGCTTGCGGCCGTCGGCCTGCTTGGCGGCCACGGCGTCGCGGCAGATCTGCTGCAGTTCATCGGCCCAGGCGGCCCATGGCGCCTTGAGCTGGCGCAGTTGCTCGCTGCGCTCGCGCAGGGTCGCTTCGATCAGTTGTTGCGGGTCTTGGTCGTGCTGTTCGCTGCGCACCCGGCCGAACAAGGGCCGGATGCGGGGCAGCAGTGCATCGGGGCTGCCCCAGTTGCCGCGCACCCACGCAAGGGACTCGCCGCGCATGCCGTAGCAGAAGCGCCGCCAGTAGTCACGCATGACCTGGCCGAGCAGCTCGCTGTGGTCGGTTTCCAGGCTTTGCGTGAACAGGCTGCCGCTGTCGAAGGCGTGCTCGCGCAGCATGCGCTGGCACCAGCCGTGGATGGTCGATACCGCGGCCTCGTCCATCCACTGCACGGCGATCTCCAGGCGGCTGGCACAGCGTGGCCAATGCTCCTGTGGATACTCGTCGCGCAGCTGGTGCAGCAGCGGGTCGGCGTCGTCCAGCTCGCCGCGGAAAAACCGGCCCGCCTCGGCCAGGCGAGCGCGGATGCGCTCACGCAGCTCTTTGGTGGCGGCGTCGGTGAAGGTCACCACGAGGATCTGCGGGGGCAGCAGCTCGCGGGCAAAGCCCTGCTCGCCGCCGTGGCCGAGGATCAGCCGCAGGTACAGCGCCGAAATGGTGAAGGTCTTGCCGGTGCCGGCACTGGCTTCGATCAGCTGGCTGCCGTGCAGGGGGAAACTCAAGGCCAGCGGGCGGGCTTGGCTCATTGGGCGCTCTCCGGGTTGCCGAGGGTCTGCCAGGGCGCTGCGAACAGGGGGCGGTACAGGGCTTCGCACCAGCCTTCGAAGGTTTCATCCAGTACCAGCGCGGCGAAGTCGTGGTACTGGCGGGCCAGGGCGAGGCTTTCGCTGCGCTCGCCGTAGCTGATCAGGCCGTCACCTTCGTAGGCGCGGGCGGCGGCGGCAAGCGCCTTGTCCGGGTCTTCCTGGGCCAGCCAGGCGAAAGCCGTCTTGGCCGCGACAGGCAGGGGGGCGTTCATCCCGGCCTGGCGCGCCACCAGCAGTTCGCCCAGCCGTTCGGCGGCCTGGCCTTGCGGCAACGGCGCCAGGAGCAGGGTCAGGTCGCTGGCCACCAGGGCGCTGTGCAACGGATAGCCCGAGGCGCAGGCGGCCAGGTGCATGACCCAGGCCGGGATCAGCCGGTGCCACTTGCGGTTGTTGCGCCCGGCGCTGAGGGTGTTGGGCACGGTGGCGATGCTCAGCAGGCTTTGGTCGTCGGCCTGGTAGACCCGGCCCAGCCAGCCCTCGAGGCGGTGCAGGCCGTGTTCGAAGTGGATCGGCAAGGCGCCTTCCACCAGCGTTGGCCAGCGCTGCAGCAATTGCCCATGGCGTTGCAGCAGGTCTGGCAGGGGCTCGATCAGCTCGGCCTGCAACGCCTCGCCGAACCCGGCCAGCGGCAGCAGGCCGCAGGCTTGCAGGCGGCGGGCCTGGGCCTGCAGCGCCTGCTCGGGGTTATCCGGCTCGGCCAGGGCGGCACCCAGCAGGCTTTCACTCAGGCCGTAGCGTTGCAGGGCGTCGAGGGCGAAGGGTTCTTCGTCCGGCGTGGGTGCTTCCAGGGCTTCGAAGTAGACTTTCAGGCGCTGGCTGAAGAAGTGCCTGACGGGGTGACGCAAAAAATCCTGCAACTGCATCAGGCTCAATGGCTCATCGCTGCTGTAGGGCAACAACGGGGCATGGGCTGCCTGGGCCTCTGCGGCGTCCTGATGCAGGACCAGCCACTCATGGGCAAAGCTGAACAGCGGGCTGCCTTTCTGGAAATAGCGCTGGCTGAACGGTTGCAGCGGGTGCTCCTGGGTCAGGGCATGCAGCAGTTGTTGCCCGGCATCGTCCTTCTGCCCTGGTTTGGCGTTGGCCAGTTGCCAGCCGGCGGCCAGGTGATCGCGCAACTGCCCGATCAGCACCGAGGCTGGGCGCTCGCTGTTGTCGCGGATGCTGCGCCCGACCCAACTGACGTACAGTTGGTCACGCGCCGACAGCAGCGCTTCGAGCAACAGGTAGCGGTCATCCTCGCGGCGCGAACGGTCGCCTGGGCGGTAGTCGCTGGCCATCAGGTCGAAGTCCAGGGGTGGCTGCGCGCGCGGGTAGTCGCCGTCGTTCATGCCCAGCAGGCAGACCACCCGGAACGGGATGGCGCGCATGGGCATCAAGGTACAGAAGTTCACCGAACCTGCGAGGAAACGCTGGGACAATTTGCCTTGGTCGAGGCCCGACAACCACGCCTCGCGAACCACGGTGAGCGGTAGCAGGTCTTGCAGGCTGACCGCCTCGCAGGTTTCCAGCCAGGTGTCGCGCAGGTCCTGGAGCTGCACCAGCAGCAGTTCGTCATGCTCGTTTTCGGCCAGGAAGAAGATCTGCAGCAGCGCATGCAGGCGCTCGCCCCATTGCGTGGCCGTGGCCGGCTGCGAAAGTGCCTGGCAGGCGATGTCCAGGGCGTCGAGCAAGGCAACCAGCGGCCCGATCAGGGCGGCATCGAGCCCGCCGATCTCGTCGTAGGGCTCGATGCCATCGCAGCCCTCACCTACGCCCACCGCGTACCCCAGCAGCATTCGGCGCAGGCCGAAACGCCAGCTGTTCTGCTCCAGGCCCTCGGGCAACCCGAGCGTGGCGCGTTGCCGGGCGTTAAGGCCCCAGCGGATGCCGGCGCCCTCGATCCAGCGGTGCAGGGTGGGCAGGTCGCTTTCCTCGATTGCAAAGCGGGCACGCACTGCCGGTACGTCCAGCAGGTCGAGTACCTCACTCACGGCAAAACGGCTGTCGGGCAGCTTCAGCAAGTGTTCGAGGGCGATCAGCAAGGGATCGCGGCCGCGTTGGCCTTGGTCGGTCAGGGTGAACGGGATATAGCGTGGGTCGCTGCGCTCCAGCTGGCCGAACACCGCGCGAATGTGCGGGGCGTAGGTGTCGATGGCCGGGAGCATGACGATGATGTCGCGCGGGCGCAGGCTGGGGTCGGCACTGAAGCGGGCCAGCAGCTGGTCGTGCAGGATCTCGACTTCGCGCTGCGGGCTGTGGGCCACATGGAAGCGCACGGAGCGGTCCTTGGCAGGGTCCACCTGGGGCCATTGCTCGCGGGTTTCGGCCAGGGGGCGAAGTTCGAGGATGTCGTCCTGCAGCTGGTTGAGCAGGGTCTTGGGGTCACCGTCGCTGAACAGGTCGATGCGGCCATCGCTGAACACGGCCTGATAGCTGCCGGGGTCGTCGTAGCTGTCGAGCAGGTTGATGTAGTCACGGCCCTGCTTACCCCAGGCGGCCAGCAGCGGGTGCGCGTGCTGGTGCAACAGCTCGTCGTCCAGCAGCATGGGCATGCCTTGCTTGCGCTGCTGGCGTTTGTACTGGTGGCGCAGCAGATCCTTGTCGGCAACGATGTCGCCCCAGTGGTGGCGGCAGGGGTTGTGCACGCATAGCAGTACCTGGCTGAAGCGTGCCAGACCGGCCATGGCCTCGAGGATCTGTGCCGGCAGCGATGAGATGCCGAACACGATCAATCGGGCGGGCAGGCCAGCGGGCGCTTGTTCCAGGCTATTGATGCGTTCGATGAAGCGCTGGTGCACACCGGCGCGGCTCTGGGCCATGCCCTCTTCGCCTACGTCTTCGAGCAGGATTCGCCACAGCTCGGCCTGCCAGCGGTTGCCGGCAGCCAGCGGCTTGCGTTCACTGCGGGCGGTGTTGAGCACATGGTCCCCGGCAGCCCAATCCTTGAGCCAGTCGGCACGGTAGACCTGGTATTGGTCGAACAGGTCGGCCAGGCGTTCGGCCAGCTGATAGCGTTTGCGCAGGTCGCTGTCGTCGGTGAGGAAGCGGCGCAGGGGCTCGAAGTGCGGGCGCTCGATGACCTCCGGCAGCAGGCGCATGAGGCGCCAGGTCAGGGGGGCTTTGTCGAGCAGCGACACTTCGGGGATTTCATCGCGGCCCAGCACCCCTCGGTACAGTTGCCACATGAAGCTGCCGGGCAACTGCACGTCGATCGCGGCGGCAATGCCGCAGCCGCCCAGATCGCCGTCCAGCGGATCCTCGGCCAACGCCAGTTTCAGCCACTGGGCGATACCGTTGCTCTGTACCAGGGCGATTTCGTTTTCCAGCGGTGCCAAGGGAAAGCGGCGCATCACACTCACCACCAGATTGCGCAAGTCATCCAGGCGATTGCCTTGGACGATCATGAAACCTGGGTGCAGTGAGGTCGTGTTGGCCATTGGGCGCTCTCGTGAAGGCGGGCGAATATGGTGGGGAACCATATCACGGGGTTGATCTTTTCCGATCCGGAAAAGACAAAACCCCTACCTGCATGCGCAGATAGGGGTTTTGCGAAATGAATCTTGACGATGACCTACTCTCACATGGGGAAACCCCACACTACCATCGGCGATGCATCGTTTCACTGCTGAGTTCGGGATGGGATCAGGTGGTTCCAATGCTCTATGGTCGTCAAGAAATTCGGTTGCCCAGAATGTCTTGTGAACACTCTTGGCTAATTCGGATATGTGATTTGTGATGTTGCGAACTTTCGGGTCTTTCGTCTTCACCACCACAATTCGGCTTACGCGCAAATTGCTTGGGTGTTATAT
>NZ_JBMOWQ010000067.1:0-47800 GCF_049310485.1 Pseudomonas sp. GZD-209 | reverse complement strand
GCAATCTCAAATGACTATGTGATTTCTCGCATGGCCACTTGTGATGCTGATAATCTTTTTGACTATCAGTCCGTACTCACAAGCACCCACACGAATTGCTTGATTCAATTTGTTAAAGAGCGTTTGGCTAAGAGCTTTTCGTCTCAACCGAGGCGCGCATTCTACGCCTTCCTCATTGGCTGTCAAGCGTTTATTTTGAAGTTCTTTCCGAGAAACTCGTTTAGCTTCAACCGCTTAACTCGCTGCGATCTCTCGTAGCGGGAGGCGAATCATACAGCGTTACAACCTGCTGTCAACCACCTTTTTCACCGCTGCCGATCCTGAGACCGAAACGCTTCCGGAACTTTCGATTCGCTTAACTCGTTGAATTTCAAGGAGTTTTGCGTTCCGTTGTCGCTGGAAGTGGGGCGCATTATAAGGGGATCTGAAACCCCGTCAACCTTTAATTTCAAGAAACTGCAATACAAAGGAAACACCAAAGCCGCAACGCCCGCTGTTCGCACCAGCCATAACCTTCCCTTGCACACCTCACCGCAAATTGCGCACTATATTGCTCAATCCGCCGTGCAACCATGGACCCTCCCCCTATAATGAACACCCCCCAACGCAGCCTGGCCGCCACCCTGTTCCCCATCGGCCTGCTGCTGATCGCCATGGCGTCCATCCAGTCCGGCGCCTCGCTGGCCAAAAGCATGTTCCCTGTCGTAGGCGCACAAGGCACCACCACCCTGCGCCTGATCTTCGCCAGCATCATCATGCTGTTGCTGCTGCGCCCTTGGCGGGCACGGCTGGACGCCAGCACCCTGCGCAGCGTGGTCATCTACGGCATGGCCCTGGGCGGAATGAATTTCCTCTTCTATATGTCGCTGCGCAGCGTGCCCTTGGGGATCGCCGTGGCACTCGAATTCACCGGCCCACTGGCCGTGGCACTATGGGCCTCGCGCCGGGCGCTGGACTTCGTCTGGATCGGCCTGGCGATAGTTGGCCTGCTGCTGCTGATCCCCGTCGGCCAGTCCGGCGCCAGCATCGACCCGTTGGGTGCCGGCTATGCACTGGGGGCAGGCGTATGTTGGGCGCTCTACATTCTATATGGCCAGCGCGCGGGCGCCGAGAACGGCATCCAGACTGCCGCGCTGGGGGTGGTGATCGCCGCGCTGTTCGTCGCCCCCATCGGTATCGTCCATGCCGGCAGTGCATTGCTCACACCAGCATTGCTACCTGTGGCACTGGGCGTCGCGATCCTGTCGACAGCGCTCCCCTATAGCCTGGAGATGGTCGCCCTGACCCGCATGCCCGCACGCACATTCGGCACCCTGATGAGCATTGAACCGGCATTCGGTGCCCTGTCAGGCTTGCTGTTCCTGGGCGAAAAGCTCACCACCTGGCAATGGCTGGCCATCCTCGCCATCATCACCGCATCGGTCGGCGCAACACTGTCGATGAGACGCGAAACAGCGCCCGCCGTGGCAGCCGACTGATTTGAGAAATATTTGCATTTAAAACATGCCTGGCCTTGTACCGCTCCCGCCGGCTGATTAAGCTGTCACAAAATCATAATCAAGACGCTATCTACTTGGCTGCAAAAGGACGCAGGGAAATCTCAGGGAAGACTCGAAGCGCTGACGACGGGCCCAGGCATGTAACCGGGCCCGCATAAGGACAGGAATGAAACGTATTTTTCTCATCCTGGCCATCTTGGCCATTGCTGGATGTGCCGCGACTGCCAAGACAGAGGTGAAGCGGGGGAAGAAGGGCATGCACATCAACTGCTCGGGCCTCTCTTCGTCGTGGGACAAGTGCTACAGCAAAGCCGCAAGCTCCTGTAGCAGCAAAGGCTACAAAGTCATCGCCCGCTCTGGCGACAGCGATGAAGAGCCCGGCGACTATATCTTTGGCATCAACCCCGCCGGCTATACCAGCCGCAGCATGATCGTGATCTGCAAGTAGATATGAAAAGGGCAGCCTCCGGGCTGCCCTTTGCGTTGCTGTCAGATCGGTGCCGTGCGCCGCTCCAGCCACTCCAGCGCATCACCCTGGAGCAGCGGCGATAGCCGTTCCCGCACAGTCTCGTGATAGCGGTCAAGCCAGGCGATATCCTCGCTGCTCAGCCCCTCGCGCAACAGGCAGCGAGTATCGATCGGGCACAAGGTCAAGGTTTCGAACTCGAGGAAATCGCCGAACGCACTGCTGCCAGCCTCGCGATTGACCACCAGGTTCTCGATCCGCACCCCCCACTGCCCCGGTCGATAAGTGCCAGGCTCGATCGAGCTGATCATCCCCGGCTGCATCGCCGTCTGTGGCGTGGCCGCCGCTTGGTAGGCGATCACCTGCGGCCCTTCGTGCACATTCATGAAGTAGCCCACACCATGGCCGGTGCCATGCCCGTAATCGACCTGGTCGGCCCAGATCGGCGCCCGCGCGATGGCGTCGAGCAAAGGCGAAAGAATGCCGCGCGGGAACTTCGCCCGTGACAGCGCGATCATGCCCTTGAGCACCCGCGTGCAATCGGCCTTCTGCTCGTGGTTGGGCTCACCGATGGGCACCATGCGCGTGATGTCGGTGGTGCCACCCAGGTACTGGCCACCGGAATCGATCAACAGCAGGCCATTCCCTTCAACAATCGCATGCGACTGATGAGTGGCATGGTAATGGGGCATTGCCCCATTGGCGTTGTAGGCCGCAATGGTCGAGAAGCTCAAGGATACGAAGCCAGGCCGCCGGGCGCGCGCCTCGCTCAGTTTCTCGTCGATGGTCAGTTCGGTGATCTGCTGCTGCCCCTGATGGGCTTCGAACCAGGCAAAGAACTCGCACAGCGCCGCGCCGTCCTGCTCCATGGCCTTGCGGATGTGAACCAGGTCGCCCTCCCCCTTGCGCGACTTGCTCAAGGTCGTGGGGTTGATGGCTTCAACCAGCCGAACCTCGCTCGCAAGATGGTCCAGCAAGCCACAGGTGACCCGCGCCGGGTCCACCATCAAGCTGCTTTCAGCGGGGATTGCCGCCAGCGCGCTGCGCACCTCGGTGTAATCGCACACTTCGATGTGGTCGGCCTTCAGCACCTGGCTCAGATGGTCATCGACCTTGTCCTTGCCTACGAACAGGTAGGCTTTGTCCTGACCGATCAACGCAAATGAGACAAACACCGGGTTGTAGGAGACATCGCTGCCACGCAGGTTGAACAGCCAGGCAATGTCATCGAGCGTGGCAATAAAATGCCAGTCGGCGCCCTTGTCCTTCAGCGTGCCACGCAACTCGGCAAGCTTTTGCGCACGATTGACCGTGGCGTGCGGCGCCAGGTGCTGATACACCGGATTACCCGGCAAAGGCGGCCGGTCAGTCCAGACCTGCTCAAACAGATCAAGATCGGTACGCAGGCTCACACCGCGGGCCTGCAAGCGCTCGTTCAGTTGACGCGCCGAAGCCAAAGCCATCACCGCGCCGTCCACGGCAACCGTGCCCTGAACATGCTCGCCCAACCACTCAAGCGCCCCCGGCTGCCCGGGCCGCAGCTTCATCAGTTCGATACCGCTACCCGCCAGCTCTTTATCCGCCTGCTCCCAATAACGGCTGTCAGCCCACACCCCGGCGAAGTCCGCCGTCACCACCAGCGTGCCCACCGAACCGTGGAAACCGGACAACCATTGCCGCCCCTGCCAATGGCCCGGCAGGTATTCGGACAAATGCGGGTCGGCGGAAGGTACCAACAGGGCATCGACCCCCTCGCGGGCCATGACCTGACGCACTCGGGCCAGACGCGCCGGTACGGATTCCTGAAGGGGGGACTGACTGTTCATGCGCACTCCTGCGGACACATCTCGACTGATCCAGGCCGTCGATAATGGAACAGGCGGCCACCGCCCGCAATCTTCACGACCGGAACAGGGCCAGGATTGCCCCATGCGCCGTGCAAACCGCCGATCAATCCCGCTGAACTTTGCCCCCCAGATGCCTTCACAGCCCATACATACTTCAGTGCACGCGAGGCCCCCATGCCCTACTCCCGCGAGCCGAAAACCGCTGTCGCACTGCTCGACACCCGCGAGCACACGTCGGACCACGAACACGCCGTCCAACTCAAGCTGGCCGACTGCCTTGCACAGCTAATGAACCTGCCGCGAGCCCAACTCGACCAGCCGCCAACCGCCGATACCCACTACTATTACCTGGCCACCGACACCCTGATCGACCCGGCACGCTACGCACCACTGGGCATCCACAGCGAACGCGACCTGTTCGGCGGTTTGGTCAGCCACCCCTACATGGCCACCAAGGCCATCTCCCATCCCCTGCCCGCCGGGGCAAGCTTCCCGCCGGGCTGGACCAATGCGTTCGCTCAGGATGCCGGCAACGCCCTGCTGCGGGGCTACACAGTCTTCAGCAAGGACGACGCGCGCCGTGCCGCCGCCCTGCTACTTGCCGAAGGCCGAATTCGCATCAAGCCAGTGCTGGCCTGCGCCGGTCGTGGCCAACAGGTCATCAACCGGCTCGAAGCATTGGAAACACTGCTGCAGCCGATGGACGACCAAAAGCTCGCCGTATGGGGCCTGGTGCTGGAAGAAGACCTGAGCGACGTCGAAACCTTCAGCGTCGGCCAGGTTCGTGTCGCTGGGCTCACCCTGAGCTACCACGGCACCCAGCAGCTCACCCACGACCACGCCGGCACCGAGGTGTATGGCGGCTCCGACCTGCACGTGGTGCGCGGCGACTACCAACAACTGCTGCAGTTGCCGCTGGAAGACCATCTGCGGCTGGCCATCAACCAGGCCATGACCTACGAGCAGGCTGCCGAACGCCACTTCCCTGGCTTCATCGCCTCGCGACGCAACTACGACATCGCCCGCGGCAGCGACCCGCACGGCCACCTGCGCAGCGGCGTGCTGGAGCAGTCGTGGCGCCCAGGCGGGGCCAGCAGCGCCGAAATCCTCGCATTGCTGGCCTTTGCCGACGACCCGGCCCTGCAGCAAGTGCGCGCATCAACCCACGAAGTGTTCGGCGAAGCCCTACTTCCGGCCGACGCCACCCTCTTCTATCAGGGGCATGACAGTGAACTGGGACAACTCAGCAAATATGCACGGATCCGCGACCATGACCATCGAAAGTGAAAGCATCGAACTGGCCGTCGAAGGTGAATGCATCGCCGGCACCCTGGTCAGCCCCGGCAGCAAGATGCCGGGCATCCTCTTCGTCCACGGCTGGGGCGGCAGTCAGCAGCGCGACCTGGCGCGGGCCCGACAGATCACCGGGCTGGGTTGCGTGTGCATGACCTTCGACCTGCGCGGCCACGAGAAGACGCAAAGCCAGCGCCTGACCGTCACCCGCGAACAGAACCTCGCCGACCTGCTGGCCGCCTACGACCGCCTCGCCAACCACCCCGCCGTCGACCCCGCGGCCATGGCCGTCATCGGCAGCAGTTATGGCGGTTACCTGGCCACCCTGCTCACCCGCCGCCGCGCGGTTAAATGGTTGGCGCTGAGGGTCCCGGCACTGTACTGGGACGATGAATGGAACAGCCCCAAGCAGGCACTCGACCGTCAACGCCTCAACGCCTATCGCCTGCGCGCCTTGAGCCCGGCCGACAACAGCGCCCTCGCCGCCTGCTCGGAATTCGCCGGCGACGTGCTGCTGGTGGAGTCCGAACAGGACGACTATGTACCGCACAGCACCCTGATGAGCTACCGCTCGGCGTTCGTCAGCGCACACTCGCTGACCCACCGCACCGTCGATGGCGCCGATCACGCGCTATCGAGCGAAGAGAGCCAGAAAGCCTACAGCGCGATGCTGAGCGCCTGGATCAGCGAGATGGTCATCGGCGCACGCCTGGACCGCTACCCACACTACGCGCCCTGGTACGCCTGAGCCTCGCCGACCTGGCAGTGCAGGCCGCCATCCGCGCTCCGCACAAGGCTGCGCAAGGTCTGGTAGGCCGCGAAGTTGACGCCGCGGGCCTGGTGCTGGCGCAACAGCTCGAGGAACGGCTCCTCGACGAAGCAACTGGCGGCCGCCGCCCATGCGTCGCGCGACTGCCATTGCAGGTATTGGAGCACCCGACAGCCGTCATCACTGGCCTGGATGCTGACGCCCTGCAAACCTTCACAGCGCTGCGCCAATTGCTCGCTGCGCACGACCAGGGCCTGGGCCAGCGGCTGCTGATGCCCGGGCGGGACGTCGTACTCGATCATCTGGGTGAACCACAGGGAATGGGCATTGAGCACCATGGACTGTCTCCTTGCTTGGGCCACTAGCAGCCTATTGGCGCGCAGGTTAAAACCTCCAGTTAACTCAAGGTCAAGGACTTTCTCCTTTAAGGCGCCCTCCCCGGAACGGCGTGCCACCGCGCAACCAGCAGGGTCGGCTGATCCTCACTCACTGCCAACCGCAAACCGCCGCCGGTAATCACTGGGGGTCATACCGGTGAGGCGCTGGAACACCTTGCGAAAGGCGCCGGGGTCCTGATAGCCGACGCCCCAGGCGATCTGGTCGACACTGCGCCGGGTGAACTCCAGCAGCCGGCAGGCCCGGCCAACCCGCACTTGCTGGGCATACTCGGTGGGACGCAGGCCGGTGGCGGCACGAAAGCGCCGCAGGAAAGTGCGCGGTTCGAGCCCTGCACAGCGGGCCATGTCGGCCAGGCCGGCGACGCGAGCCTGCTCACCCTGCAACCAATGCTGCACCCGCAGCACCGCCTCGTCGCCATGTTCCAGCCGCGGGGTGAACAGCGCCCCCGGCACAGGCGCCGGTGCCGGCTCCACCGCCAGGTAGCGTGCGGTCTCACGGGCCAGGGTGTGGCCAAGGAAGCGCTCGATCAGGTGCAGCCCCAGGTCGGTCCAGGCCATCAGGCCGGCGGACGTGACGATATCGCCGTCGTCCAGCAGTGGCTGGCTGGTCGCCACGCGCACTTTGGGGAAGCGCTCGCTCAGGGCCTGGGCGTAGTTCCAGTGGGTGCAGGCCGAACGTCCGTCGAGCAGGCCGCTGCCCGCTATCAGGAATACCCCGATGCACACCGAGGCCAGCACAGTCCCTTGGCCATGCAAGTCGCAGAGTGCGGGGCGATGAGCGGCCAGCAGCTCGCCGGAGGGCGTTGCAGCCAGGCTGGGGGGAATCAACATCGCCCGCGGCGCATGCCCGGCCTGCGGCAGGCTGTCGTGAATGACCTGCAGTTGCCCAGCGGCATCGAGCTGCCAGTGGCTGACACGCAGCAGCGGCAACTGGTGCTCACCCAGTTCGGCCGCCACCCGGTTGGCCACCGTGAACAGGTCGGTCAAACCATGCACCGCCGCACTCTGTGCACCCGGGTACAGCAGCACGCCAATTTCCAGGCTGTCAGTTTTTGCCGTCATTGTGTCGCTCGCGCCAATCCTCGATCCGATCGTTCAAGCCTATAACTATCAGCAGTTCATCACTACTGCCGCAGGAGGCACCATGAACAAGCAGGCACTGATCATCATCGACATCCAGAATGACTACTTCCCTGGCGGCAAATGGACCCTCGACGGCGCCGAGGCTGCCGCCGACAACGCCGCCCGGCTGCTCGACGCTGCGCGTAAACGGGGCGACCTGGTGGTCCATGTGCGTCACGAGTTCGAGAGCAGCGACGCCCCCTTCTTCACCCCAGGCTCGGCCGGCGCACGGATTCACCACAAGGTCGAACCTGCCAACAACGAGGCCGTGGTGCTCAAGCACAAGGTCAACAGCTTCCGCGACACCAACCTGAAGGCGCTGCTCGACCAACACGATGTCAAGGCGCTGACCATCGCAGGCAGCATGAGCCACATGTGTGTCGATGCCGCCACCCGGGCGGCCGCAGACTACGGCTATGACGTCACCGTGGCCCATGACGCCTGCGCCACCCTGCCACTGGCCTTCGACGGCAAGCAGGTGCCAGCCGCCGAAGTGCACGCCTCGGCGATGGCCGCACTGGCCTTCGCCTACGCCAAGGTGGTCAGCACCGACGAACTGCTCAAGGGTTGACCGCTCAGATCACCACATTGCGCACGAAGCGCACGGCCATCTGGCCATCATTGCGATAGGCATAGCGGCAATTGCTGGGGAACACATGGAACTGGCCGGTCATCAGGTGGTGCTCGACGCCTTCGATGACCAGCGTCAGTTGCCCTTCGGCGACGTAGATCTGTTCGCTCCAACCCGCCGCGTCGGCCTCGCTGGCGTAGCACTCGCCGGGCGCCAGGGTCCACTCCCACAGCTCTGCCTCGCGCCGGGCCGGGCTGCTACCCAGCAGCACCGCCCGGCTACCGGGGTGTTCACCGGCCCAGGCCAACTCGTCGATGCGGCTCGGGTCGCGTTGGTCGGGCGCCTGGATCAGCGTGCTGAAAGCCACACCCAACGCCTCGGCAATCAGGTCGAGGGTGGTCAGGCTGACATTTTTCTCGCCCGCCTCGATGGCCACCAGCATTCGCCGGCTGACCCCGGAACGCTCGGCCAGGGCCGCCTGGCTGAGGCTGGCGTCGCCACGCAGGCGGCGAACATTCTGGCTGACATGCTGCAACACCGAGGCACGGTGTTCGGTTTCTTTGTGCACTATATTGCTCACTAGCAGGGGTTGCGCAGTATACTGCCCACTTTGCGGCGGATTGTGCGCCGCCCCTGCCGAGCACGCAAGCCCATGAGCCAAGCCACCCACAGCAAGCCCGCCGTCACCTTCCGCCTGAGCAAGGCCGAGCTGGTGCTGGTATTCATCACCATGCTCTGGGGTGGCACCTTCCTGATCGTGCACACGGTCATGAGCGTCAGCGGGCCGATGTTCTTCGTCGGCCTACGCTTCGCCGCCGCCGCGTTGTTCGTCGGCCTGGTGTCGGCGCGTTCGCTGCCCGGGCTGACCTTCACCGAACTCAAGGCCGGCATGCTCATCGGCGTGTCGATCATGCTCGGCTACGGTTTGCAGACCATGGGCCTGCAGACCATCAGCAGCAGCCAGTCGGCGTTCATCACCGCGCTGTACGTGCCCTTCGTGCCACTGCTGCAATGGCTGGTACTGGGGCGCCGCCCTGGGCTGATGCCAAGCCTGGGCATCTGCCTGGCCTTCGCCGGCCTGATGCTGCTGGCCGGCCCCGAAGGCGGCAGCTTGCACTTCAGCGAAGGTGAGCTGGTGACGCTGGTCAGCGCCGTGGCGATTGCCGGCGAGATCATCCTGATCAGCCGTTATGCCGGCAAGGTCGATGTGCGCCGGGTCACCGTGGTGCAACTGGCCACTGCCTCGGCGCTGGCGTTCCTGATGATAGTGCCGACCCAGGAGCCGCTCCCCGACTTCTCCTGGTTGCTGCTGGTCAGCGCCGTAGGCCTGGGTGCCATGAGCGCGGTGATCCAGGTGGCGATGAACTGGGCGCAGCAGTCGGTTTCGCCCACCCGCGCCACCTTGATCTATGCCGGCGAGCCGGTGTGGGCCGGCGTTGTCGGGCGCATTGCCGGCGAGCGCCTGCCGGGGGTAGCCCTGATCGGCGGGCTGCTGATCGTGCTGGCGGTGGTGGTGAGCGAGCTGAAGATCCGTCGCAGCGACGAGGCCGCCGCATTGCAGGACGAAGACGAGCGTCAACGTGAAGCCGGGCTGTGAGGCGGCCAACACCCGCTATGCTTTGTAAAAAACTGTTATAAAAAAACAGCTTGTCACAGCACATTTGTAGGATCCTGCAACCGCTTGCGTGTTGGTGATACACCCCCCGGCACGTATGATCCTTGGCAAACTTCTCAGAACAGAACGCTATGTCATTGATTGTGCTATTGCTTCTGCCCTTCGTCGGCAGTTGCCTGGCGGCTGTCCTGCCGCACAACGCACGCAACGCAGAGTCCATTCTCGCCGGGCTCGTGGCCCTGGTCGGCACCGTCCAGGTGGCGTTGCTGTACCCCCAGATCGCCGACGGCGGCGTCATTCGCGAAGAGCTGTTGTGGCTGCCCAGCCTGGGCATGAACCTGGTGCTGCGCATGGACGGCTTCGCCTGGCTGTTCAGCCTGCTGGTGCTGGGCATCGGCACCCTGGTGTCGCTCTATGCGCGCTACTACATGTCGCCCCAGGACCCGGTGCCGCGCTTCTTCGCCTTCTTCCTGGCGTTCATGGGCGCCATGCTCGGCCTGGTGATTTCCGGCAACCTGATCCAGCTGGTGTTCTTCTGGGAGCTCACCAGCCTGTTCTCCTTCCTGCTGATCGGCTACTGGCACCACCGCGCCGACGCCCGCCGCGGCGCCTACATGGCGTTGATGGTCACCGGCGCCGGCGGCTTGTGCCTGCTGGTCGGGGCCCTGCTGCTCGGCCATGTGGTCGGCAGCTACGACCTGGACAAGGTCCTGGCTGCCGGCGACACCATCCGCCAGCATGCGCTGTACCCGGTGCTGCTGCCCCTGATCCTGATCGGCGCCCTGAGCAAGAGCGCGCAATTCCCCTTCCAGTTCTGGCTGCCCCACGCCATGGCGGCGCCCACCCCGGTCTCGGCTTATCTGCACTCGGCGACCATGGTCAAGGCCGGGGTGTTCCTGCTGGCCCGGCTATGGCCGGTGCTGTCGGGCAGCGAGGAATGGTTCTGGATCGTCGGCGGCGCCGGCGCCGCCACCCTGTTGCTCGGCGCCTTCGCCGCGATGTTCCAGAACGACCTCAAGGGCCTGCTGGCCTACTCGACCATCAGCCACCTGGGCCTGATCACCCTGCTGCTGGGCCTGAACAGCCCGCTGGCCGCCGTGGCCGCGGTGTTCCACATTCTCAACCACGCCACCTTCAAAGCCTCGCTGTTCATGGCCGCCGGGATCATCGACCACGAAAGCGGCACCCGTGACATCCGCCGCTTGAGCGGCCTGTTCCGCCTGGTGCCGTTCACCGCCACCCTGGCCATGGTCGCCAGCGCCTCGATGGCCGGCGTGCCGTTGATGAACGGCTTCCTGTCCAAGGAAATGTTCTTCGCCGAGACCGTGTTCATCAGTTCCACCGCCTGGGTCGAGGCCGCCCTGCCGGTGATCGCCACCCTGGCCGGCACCTTCAGCGTGGCCTATGCGCTGCGCTTCACCGTCGACGTGTTCTTCGGGCCTAAGGCAGAGGACTTGCCGCACACGCCCCACGAGCCACCGCGCTGGATGCGCGCACCGGTCGAGCTGCTGGTGCTCACCTGCCTGGTGGTCGGCATCTTCCCGGCGCAATCGGTCGGCCCGCTGCTGGCCGCCGCCGCCCTGCCCGTGGTCGGCGGCACCCTGCCGGAATACAGCCTGGCCGTCTGGCACGGCTGGAACGCACCGCTGATGATGAGCCTGATCGCCATGTGCGGCGGCATCCTCCTCTACCTGCTGCTGCGCAAGCAGCTGCAACGCGGCCGCTTCGCCAACCCACCGCTGATCGGCCGTTTCAACGGCAAGCGCCTGTTCGAGCAGGGCCTGGTGCACCTGATGTTGCTGGCCCGGCACATCGAACGGTTGCTGACCACCCGCCGCCTGCAGACACAACTGTTCATGCTGGTGCTGGCGGCCTTCATCGCCGGCCTCATGCCCTTGCTGTACAACGGCCTGAGCTGGGGCGACCGGCCGAAAATCCCCGGTTCAGGGGTGTTCGTCGCGCTGTGGCTGATCGCCATCGCCTGCGCCATCGGCGCCGCCTACCAAGCCAAGTACCACCGCCTCGCGGCGCTTATCATGGTCAGCGTCTGCGGCCTGATGACCTGCATCACCTTCGTCTGGTTCTCCGCCCCTGACCTTGCACTCACCCAACTGGCGGTCGAGGTGGTGACCACCGTCCTGCTGCTGCTCGGCCTGCGCTGGCTGCCCCGGCGTATCGAAGGCGTATCGCCACTGCCCGGCAGCCAGGACCGCGCACGCTTGCGCCGCCTGCGCGACCTGGTGCTGGCGGTGCTGGTCGGTGGCGGCATGGCGCTGCTGTCGTACGCCATGCTCACCCGCCCCACGCCCAACGACATCTCCTCGTTCTACCTCAGCCGGGCCCTGCCGCAAGGCGGTGGCACCAATGTGGTCAACGTGATGCTGGTGGACTTCCGCGGCTTCGACACCCTCGGCGAGGTCACCGTGCTGGTGGCCGTGGCGCTCACCGTGTTCGCCCTGCTGCGCCGCTTCCGCCCGCCCAAGGAGAGCATGCAGCTGCCTGCCCAGCAGCGCCAGCTGGCGCCGGACGTGGTCACCGACCTGGTCAACCCGCGCCACGCCACCGACACCGCGCTGGGCTTCATGATGGTGCCGGCCGCCCTGGTGCGCCTGCTGCTGCCGATCGCCCTGCTGGTGTCGATGTACCTGTTCATGCGTGGCCACAACCAGCCGGGTGGCGGTTTCGTCGCCGGCCTGGTCATGTCCGTGGCGTTCATCCTGCAGTACATGGTCGCCGGCACCCAGTGGGTCGAGGCGCAGATGAGCCTGCGTCCGCTGCGCTGGATGGGCACCGGCCTGCTGTGCGCCACCCTCACCGGGGCTGGCGCCATCGGCCTGGGCTACCCGTTCCTGACCACCCACACCGCCCACCTGCACCTGCCGCTGCTGGGTGACGTGCACGTGGCCAGCGCGTTGTTCTTCGACATCGGCGTATTCACCGTGGTGGTCGGCTCGACACTGCTGATCCTCACCGCGCTGGCGCACCAGTCGGTGCGTGCCTATCGCCCGGGCAATCCCGGCAAAACCAGCCAAGCAGGAGCCGCCTGATGGAAGAAGTCATTGCAGTCGCCATCGGCGTGCTGGCCGCCTCGGGGGTGTGGTTGATCCTGCGCCCGCGTACCTACCAGGTGATCATGGGCCTCTGCCTGCTGTCCTACGGGGTCAACCTGTTCATCTTCAGCATGGGCAGCCTGTTCATCGGCAAAGAGCCGATCATCAAGGACGGCGTCACCCAGGACCTGCTGCACTACACCGACCCGCTGCCCCAGGCGCTGGTGCTCACCGCCATCGTCATCAGCTTCGCCATGACCGCACTGTTCCTGGTGGTACTGCTGGCCTCGCGTGGCCTGACCGGCACCGACCATGTGGACGGTCGGGAGCGTGACGAATGAGTGGGATGAGCCAACTGATCATCGCGCCGATCCTGCTGCCGCTGGTGACCGCGGCGCTGATGCTGCTGATCGGCGAGAAACACCGCTGGCTGAAAGCGCGACTGAACCTGCTGTCGACCTTCACTGGCCTTGCCATCGCCGTCAGCCTGCTGATGTGGGTGCGCACCCAGGGCCAGGCCGAGTCCATCGGCGTGTACCTGCCGGGCAACTGGCCAGCGCCGTTCGGCATCGCCCTGGTGGTGGACCACCTGTCGGCGCTGCTGCTGGTATTGACCGGTATCGTCGGCAGCTGCGCGCTGTTGTTCGCCCGGGCCCGCTGGGACAGCGCCGGGGCCAGCTTCCACGCCCTGTTCCAGATCCAGCTGATGGGCCTGTACGGCGCCTTCCTCACCGCCGATCTGTTCAACCTGTTCGTGTTCTTCGAGGTGCTGCTGGCAGCCTCCTACGGCCTGCTGCTGCATGGCTCGGGGCGTGCGCGGGTGCGGGCCGGGCTGCATTACATCGCCATCAACCTGTTCGCCTCGTCGCTGTTCCTGGTCGGCGCCGCCATGCTTTATGGCGTCACCGGCACCCTGAACATGGCCGACCTGGCGCTCAAGGTGCCGCTGGTGCCGGAGGCTGATCGCGGCCTGCTGCATGCGGGCGCTGCCATTCTCGCCATTGCCTTCCTGGCCAAGGCCGGGATCTGGCCGTTGAACTTCTGGCTGGTACCGGCCTACTCCTCGGCCAGCGCCCCCGTGGCGGCGCTGTTCGCGATCATGACCAAGGTCGGGCTGTATGCCGTGCTGCGCCTGTGGAGCCTGCTGTTCTCCGGGCAGGCCGGCGCCTCGGCGAACTTCGGCGGCGAGTGGCTGGTGTATGGCGGCCTGACGACGCTGGCAGTCGCCGCAGCGTCCATCCTTGCCGCCCAGCGCCTGGAGCGGCTGGCGGCGCTGAGCATCCTGGTGTCGGCCGGCACACTGATGGCCGCCATCGGCTTCGGCCAACCGGTACTGACCGGCGCCGCGCTGTTCTACCTGGTCAGCTCCACCCTGGCACTGTGCACGCTGTTCCTGCTGGCCGAACTGGTCGAGCGTTCGCGTTCGGCCAACGAGGCGCCGCTGGACGATGAGGAAGATGCGATGCCATCGCCC
Source organism: Pseudomonas sp. GZD-209 (assembly GCF_049310485.1). Taxonomy (NCBI): domain Bacteria; kingdom Pseudomonadati; phylum Pseudomonadota; class Gammaproteobacteria; order Pseudomonadales; family Pseudomonadaceae; genus Pseudomonas; species Pseudomonas sp. GZD-209. The sequence goes on along the minus strand of NZ_JBMOWQ010000067.1, from coordinate 33,696 downwards.
CTGGAGTCGCTGCACCCGCCCAAGGGCATCAACCTGGACGACGAGCAGAAGGCGGTGATCGGCCAGATCATCCCCTGGACCATGGCCTTCCTTGGCCTGTGCTTCATCGCCTGCGCCCTGCTGATCATCGGCATGCCGCCACTGTCGGGGTTCATCGGCAAACTCAACCTGATCAGCGCGCTGTTCAACCCGCAAGGGCTGGGAGTCGCACCGGGGCAACCGTTGGGCACCGCAGGCTGGACGCTGGTCACCCTGCTGATTCTGTCCGGCATGGCCTCGCTGATCGCCTTTGGCCGGGTCGGCATCCAGCGTTTCTGGAAGCCCGAGGAGCGCCAGTCACCCTTGCTGCGCCGCTATGAATGCCTGCCCATCGTCATACTGCTGGGCCTGAGCATTTTCCTCAGCCTCAAGGCCGAACCGCTGCTGCGCTACACCCAGGACACCGCAGCCAGCCTGCAGGCACCCGACGCCTACATCCAGGCCGTCATGGCCACCCGGCCAGTGCCTGGCCCGACCACCCTGAATGCGCAGGTGCAGCCATGAACCGCCTGTTCCCCGCGCCGCTGCTGTCGCTTTCGCTGTTCGTCCTGTGGCTGCTGCTGAACCTGTCGATCAGCCCGGGCAACCTGCTGCTGGGCGCCGCGCTGGGCATCCTCGCGCCAATCCTGATGGCGCCCCTGCGCCCGCAGCATGCCCACATCCGCCGGCCGCTGGTGGTCGCCCGGCTGATCGGCCGGGTGGGCATCGATGTGATCGTCTCCAACCTGCAGGTGGCCCGTGGCGTGCTGCGTGCCGGCAGCACCCCGCCACGCTCGGCCTTCGTCCACATCCCGCTGGCGCTGCGCGATGCCCATGGCCTGGCGGCGCTGTCGATGATCACCACGGTGGTGCCGGGCACGGTCTGGTCGGAACTGGCCCTGGACCGCAGCGTGCTGCTGCTGCACGTGTTCGACCTGGACGACGAAGCGGCGTTCATCGAGCACTTCAAGCACACCTACGAACGCCCGCTGATGGAGATTTTCGAATGAGCGGCCTGCTTGCCTACGCCGTCCTCGCCAGCCTGTTCATCTTTGCCTTGGCCATGGGCCTGGCACTGATCCGGCTGTTCCGCGGCCCTTCCGCCCAGGATCGGGTGCTGGCGCTGGACTACCTGTACATCCTGGCCATGCTGATGATGTTGGTGCTGGGCATCCGCTACGCCAGCGACACCTACTTCGAAGGCGCCCTGCTGATCGCCCTGTTCGGTTTCGTCGGCTCGTTCGCCCTGGCCAAATTCCTGCTGCGAGGCGAGGTGATCGAATGAGCGAATCCCTGGTATTGCCGTTCTGGCTGGAGCTGACGGTTTCGGCGCTGCTGCTTGTCGGCAGCCTGTTCGCCCTGATCGGCGCGATCGGCCTGGTGCGGCTGAAAGATTACTTCCAGCGCATGCACCCGCCCGCGCTGGCCTCGACCATCGGTGCCTGGTGCGTGGCACTGGCGTCGATCCTGTACTTCTCGCAGCTCAAGCAAAGCCCGGTGCTGCATGCCTGGCTGATCCCGATCCTGCTGTCGATCACCGTGCCGGTCACCACCCTGCTGCTGGCCCGGGCGGCGCTGTTTCGCAAGCGCACCTCGGGCGAGGATGTTCCGGAAGAGGTCAGCAGCGGGCGCGACCGGGGCAACTGAAAATGTGGCGGGCTCAGCCGCCCGCCAGGCGCTGCAGTTCACGCCGCACCATCGCCGCATAGGGCGGTGGGCTGAGCTGGTAGAGCTCGCTGGCTACCCAGGCCAGCCAGGCGCCCTGCAGCGCTTCACGGCGCGCCAGCAATTGCTCGGCCTGGGCAATGGCCTGGGCCTGGTGACGGCGGTGGAAGTCGGCACGCGAACCCGGCGCCGCCAGCTCACTCATTCGCTGGCCTTGAAGGTGGTCAGCTCGCCCTTGCGCCATTTGGCGACCTTGCCGGTCACTGCCTTGAGCAGCTTGCCCAGGCCTTCCTGTACTTGTTGTTCTGCGGCGAACACCAACATCACACCCTGCCCCTCGCGAAACACGATGCCCTCGCCCTCGGGCACGCGGACAAAGGCATAGTCGCCTTGCCCGTAGACATTCAACTTGATCTCGCGAAAACGCAGTTCCAGCTTTCCGCCTTCACGGCTGGGCAGCACCGCCGCGCGGAAGTGGTCGCCCACTTTCAGCTCCAGGCGCTGTTTGTCGTCGACCACCAAGGCACCCTCGGGGTCAATCTCGGCCATGTACAGGCCTTCAGGGTTTTGCTCGGTAACGTAGATGAACCGCCCGTTGAACAGCTTGACCAGCTGCGCGCGCAAATCGCCCAGGGCAAACAACGCATGGGTATCCAGAGTACTGACTGCCAATGAAGAGCTCCTCACATCAATTACTACAGGCCATCACCCGGCCGCGGTGTCGCGCCAGGTGCCAGCCTTTTCAAGTCAACGTCCACAGGACTTCGCAACCACGCCACCGAACATCCACGCGAGACGGACCGAGCGATAACCAGGAAATACTTCACTCGACTATCGTTCGGGCGCGCGGGGTAAGCTTTGGCGTGATTCCATAAAGGGAACCGTAATGTCCGGCATCAAAACTGCCAGAACAGATGCGACAGCCAGCGACAGGCCCCTCAAAGAAACAGGCCTGGCCTTCGGTCGCGCATTACAGGAGAACGAATATGCCCGAAAACACTGAAATCCGTCGAGAGGCGCAACACATTTCCTTCAAGTTCGCCCCTCCAAACCAAGCGCGCTTCATCGTCGTGCCTGCTGGTGTCGCATTCTTTCATATCACCGAAAGCACCACAGGCAGGGTCAGGGGCTTTCGCCAACGCCACCAGGACGCCTGCGAGCTGGCCCGCCAGCTGGAAGGTTGACGCCCTCAGGCCACCTCGCCCCGCGCCAATTGCGCCAACCAGGCGGCCTGGCACTCCAGCGCTTCGCCACGGCTGGCAAAGGCGGTGCCACGCCGTTCGCCATTGACCAGCACCACCCAGCACGCCCGCTTGCCCAACGCCTGCAAAGAAGCTGGAACACCTGTGCCGATCATCACTGCCACATCGACTTGGCTATTCATCATTCCCTCCGGAATTTAATTAGCAACCTAACGATGTGGCCATGATACGTGCTGCTCGCTTCAGGAAAAAGCCCATCCAGGTAGAGCTGTGTTGCGCCTGAGGCAACAAATCGGCTCAATCAAGCCCGGGTTCGGGGCGGTAGCCCAGGCGCAGGCCACCCCAGTGGCGCCCCTTGACGTAGATCGGCACCGACAGGTCATGCATCAGCTCACCGGTATCGCGGGTGTAGGTCTGCAGCAATACCCGCTGCTGATGGCTGCCGCAGCGGATGCCGGTGCGGTCGTCGAAGGTACGCTTGCTGCGGTTATGCGCCGTATCCTGTACCGGGTCGCCGGTCAGTGGCCGATTGAAGGCGTTGTTGTGGGTCGGCACATAGCCCTGCTGGGTACAGGCTATGGCATAGACCAACCCCTCATGCTGCAGCAGCGGCTCCTGGATCTGCGGCAACACCGTGTCGGTGTAGTGGTCGAAACGCGTGGTGAAACGTGGCGGCTGCATGCCGGCAATCGGCCGGTACTGGCGGTCGAACAAATCTTCCAGCGCCACCCGCCCCTGCTCGATATCGGCCTCGAAACGTTCGGCAATATGCCGTGCCCCACCTTGCGCCAACTCGAACACCCGTTGGTGATAGGCGTCCAGCCCGACCTCGGCCAGGCGCTCGCTGAGGTGCTCGACCTGCCCTTCCATCTGCACCGCGGCCTGGGCCAGGCGCCGTGTTTGCTGGTCGCTCACCGCCAGGTCGCTGCGCACCTGCGCCACCGCCTGGAACAGGGTGTCAAGCTGGGTACGATTGGTCTGGGTGCCAGCAGCAATTGCGCCGACCTGCCCTTCAACGCTGGCGGCCAGGCAGGCGATCTGCGCCAGTTGCCCACCGGTCTGCTCCACCTGCGACACGCCACTGCCCAGGTCATCGGCCAACGCGCGGATCTGCGTGACCACCTGGGCGGTGCGTTCCTGGATATCGGCCACCATCTGCCCCACTTCCTGGGTGGCGGTGGCGGTACGCCCGGCCAGGCCGCGCACTTCATCGGCGACCACGGCGAAACCGCGACCGTGCTCACCCGCCCGCGCCGCCTCGATGGCGGCGTTGAGCGCCAACAGGTTGGTCTGGCTGGCGATGGCCTGAATCACCAGGGTCACCCGGGCAATGTCCTCGCTGCGCAGGTGCAGCGCCTCGATCAGCTCACGGCTGGCGGTGGCGCGCTGGCTAAGGTCGTGCATGCACTGGATCGACTCGGCCAACACCGCACTGCCGGCGACACTGCTGCCATGGGCCGAGCGTGCGGCCTCCAGGGCCTGATGGCTGAGCTGGGCACTGGCCTGTTCAGTGGCGATCATGATCTCGGCGCTGCCAACGATCTCCTCGGCGGCGCCCAGCTGCGACTGCACCCGCGCAGCCAGCTGCTGCACCGAGTAAGCCACCGCCGCCGCTGACAGCGCATTGTGGCTGGTGCCCCGGGCCAGTTGCGCAATCAGGTCATTGTCCTGCGCAGCAGCCTCCACCGGCGTCGTTACCGGTGCGCGGCGCAGATGAGGTAGCCACAGCACCAGCAGGGCCGACGGCAGGGCCAGGTACAGCGCCAGCCCGGCGTAAGCCTGGGCCGTCAGCAACGCGCACAGCACGCCGCCCTGTAGCAAGGCGATGGCAACAGCCAGCCGAGTTCCTTCTCGCATCATCTTCGTGGTCCGTCCGCGTGTCGTTATTGTGACGCCATTAAACGCCACCATAACGCCACTATCCATAGTCCCTTGGATGTATGACGATCACGCTTGATGCAAGGCAAGAAAACACAAAGGCCCCAGGGATCGCTCCATGGGGCCTTGCGCAGTGCGCCGAGTGTCAGATCTGCCGCTGGTGGCGATCGAGCTGCTCGTGACGCTCCTGGGCTTCGATGCAGTACTTGGTGGTCGGGCTGATCAGCAGGCGCTTGAGGCCGATTGGCTCGCCGCTGTCGTCGCACCAGCCGAAGCTGTCGTCACCGATACGGTCCAGGGCCATCTCCAGCTGCGGCAGCAGGCGCTGATCGCGGTCGATGGCGTTGACCAGCCAAGTGCGCTCTTCCTCGACCGAGGCCACGTCAGCCGGATCCGACGGGGTATCCAGGCCTTCGATGGCAGTGCGGTTGAGTTCGATGCGCTCATGCGTCTCGACTTTCATCGCTTGCAGCAGCTTGGTAAAGAACACCAGTTGGTCGGCATTCATGTAGTCATCGGCCGACATGGCCAGCAACTGTTCCTTGGTCATCGATTTCTCTATGAAAAAATGTGCATTTGGGCGATTCGAGTGCCGCCGATGATGGTTCATCGGCAGCGGAATTCTTCAAGCGCCAACCGGCACTCTTTTACAGGGGGCGGAAGTCTAAGGTGCCAAGCGGCAAGGGGCAACAGAAATGACGGCAGATTTGACCGAAATACCGAGGAATCCGCCCATTGGTGCCGCTTTAGCCCTCACCGGCGCGCCTGCCAAGCGCCAGTGGGCAATATGCCGCAACACATCTCCCCACGGCCAGGCCCTGCTGCAGGCGCAGGTGGCAGTTAGCTAACGCCGACGATTGCCCGCAGTCCCGTTTGATGACGCCTTTCATCAACGGAGCCTGACCATGGACCTGCATCAACGCCTCATCGCCCTCAGTAAGCTGGACTGCGCGGTCGCCCGGCGCTTCCAGGATCGTCCCGTGCTGAGCGAGGTGGCGGCCCGACTGCTGGCCGAGCAGTGGCGACAACGCCGCCTTGGCGACACGCACGACCCGCTGAGCCTCTACCTGATCAGCCGCCCTCCACGGGGTGCCCGCGCCTGGATACGCCCACTCTCGACACTGTTGATCGAGCGTTTCTGTCGCCGCGCCACCCTCAACCTCACCGAGGGCGAGGACTTCATCAGCACACACGCCGAAAACAACCCGGACTGGGCCGTGGCGATCGACCTGCACGCGGTCGAGTTGCTGATCAACGACTGCGGGCAGTTCATGCTCGATCGTTATCGGGAAGAATTGCTGGCTTACTGGAGCCGATTCGACATCACCGGCCAGACCCCTTGGCAGTGGTACACCGAACATCTTCGCCAACAGTTCATCAACGCACTGGACACCGGCAAACGAGACAGTCGCCTGCAACCACAGGTGATCGACCTCGCCAACCGCCTGCTGGTAACGCCCGAAACGGCAGCTAAAAACACCGCTTCGCCCTCGGTCAGCCAGCTGTCCAGCGACCTGTCCGCCAGCGGCAAGATCGACCGCGACCTGGGCAGCGCCTTGCTGATAGAGCACACCAGCGATACCGCAGGCACGCCGGCCACGCTGCTGTTCACCCTGGTCGGCAAGCTGCTGGTCTTTCCATCCCGTCAGGTAATGGTCGATGTCCTCGGGCGCCTGTGGCCGGCCACGCCCATCCCGGCCCCCCATGTCCTGCACATCCTGCCGCTGCCCGAGGAGCCATTCGCGGCACAGGCCCTGGGCGTGCTGCGCCAGCAACTCGACGTGGTGCGCACCATCGCGGGCAACTATCACGCCCAAGGCCTGGCGCTGGCCCTGGGCCGGGACCTGGACCGTCTGACCTCGATGGTGGAACTGTGCAACCGCACCGAGCGCACGCAGCGCCAGCGCCTGAGCGAACAACTTCCCGACTGGCTGCGTAACGCGCCCTACACCGCCCAGGCGCTCTATGCCCGCAGGCTGGTGGACGTTGCACAGAGCTACGAAGATGCCGATGGCCAGTTCTGGCTCGATGGCATCCTCAGCGCAGAGGCGTTCGCCAATCAGCGACTTCGTGCCCGGCTGGCCGTCGACCATCCTGGCGCAACCCTGGCGCCGGAAGATGTGCTGGTGCTGAATCACCAGGTCACCACTTCCAGCGCCGCCGTCGGCGACACGGCGTTCACCAGTGGCGAGATCCACACCGTCACATTCAGCCTCGCCGAGCTGGCCATCGGCAACCTCGTACTGCTCAAGCCCGGCAAGGTGGCGCTGGCCTCGTCCACTGGCCAGCCGCTGCCCGCATGGTTGAACGAAGGCTATGTGAAGACCCTGGTCAGCGAGCTGGACATCGCCTCCTCCTACCCACGCCTGCTACGCACCAAACTGCTCGATGACACAGAACAGAGGCACGCACGCGAACGGCTGCTTGACGCCCAACTGCGCAGCCAGCTACCCGCGCTGGCCATGGAGCTGCACCTGCGCGGCGAGGGCATCAGCGAAGCCAGCGCGCTGCGCATCGCGCAGATTTTCACCCGTACCCCTGACGATCGGACGCACTGGGTGATGCGTCCGTTGGGGCTGCTCAAGCGAGCGGATGCCGAACCCGATCACCCGCTCAACACCTGGCTGATCGAAGCGGCCAGCCCCACAAGTGGCGCCTGCCTGCTGTATCGCCCGCAGCACGAGCAGCCCTTGCTGGAGTACGACGACCGCCTGGCCCTGCTGGTCGCCATCGGCACACCCGGCGCGCTGCAGGACGATCTGCTGCAGCGCCTGCCTGCGCCGGACCGCAAGGTCTACGCCCACGGCGGATTCCAGGAACCCCATCTGTTCTACCCGCTGGACGACAGCTTCGCCGTCCCCTTCGGCACACCCGCCCCGGTGACGCTCAGCACCGAGCCCGCTGTCGACGACATCGGCAAGGCCATCTACCAGGCCAGCATCGAGGAAACCATCCAGCACTTCCAGGCACACGCCGTGACCACCCACGAAGCCACCTGGAGAAGCCGGATAACCTTCGGCTGGTTGCTGTTCAACAGCGTGCTGCCGTTCGCCGGACGCCTGGCTGGCAGGCTTGCCTGGCTGGCCCAGATGGAGACCGCCCTGGCTCAGGTCGTCGACACCGACGACAGCCTCTCGCCGGCCGAGCACCGCATCGCCTGGGTCAACCTGTTGCTCAACCTTGCCCTGTTGCTGCTGTCGGGTTCGCCGGCACAGCTGCAACTGGAGGAAGGCGCAGAGGACCACCTTGCGCCCCCAACGTTGCCCTCCCCCCAGGCCCCTGCCCTCGCGCAGGTAGAAACCACGGCCCCTGACAGCGTGCTCGACTTCAGTTGGGCGCAGCCGGCCGGCAAGCTCAGCCAGGCGCAACGTCAGGCACTCCATGCCCTGTCTTCCCGAACGCTGCCGCAAAGCCTTGGCGAGCCTGTTCCCCACGGCGCCTTGGCCGGGCTGCACCTGCTTGACGACCACCTCTACGTATTGCTCGACGGCAAGGCCTATCGCGTTCTGCTGGACGAACACGCCGGCCAGCCCAGGATCGTCGGCGATTCGCCGGAGCAACTCGCCGGCCCCTGGCTGCGACGTGACGAAGCCGGCCGCTGGGGCATCGACCTGCGCCTGCGGCTGCTGGGCGGCATGCCCACGACCTCGCGCATTGCCCGGCTGCGCGAGGCGAACAGACAGGCATTGGTCGAACTCGACCGCACCCTTGCGCAAGATGTCGAGCAAGGGCTGGAACAGTTGCGGCGCATGCGCATCGACGCGTCGAGCTTCGCAGACGACATGCCCGAGCCCGACCTGCGCAAGCACCTGCACACCTGCCAGGCCGCCTCGCTGCACTGGAAAGCCCATCTGGAACGCCTCAACCAGCGCAACACGCTGGAGGTACGCGACGGTTTCAAGGTGCAGCGTGCCAACGCACTCACCCAGCGCGCCTTCAGCGAACAGATGATCAACGCCACACTGCATCAGTTGTATGCGCCCAAGTACGCGCAGCTCATGCGCTTCATCAGTCAAAACGAAACCCGCATAAGCCCTGCGGACCTGGTCATCTACAGCCGACGCTTGGCCGAAATTTCGCCCCTGCTCGACGAGCTGGTGAGCAACGCCGATGCGATGCACGACATTCATGCCCAGTTGAAGAAACTGACCAACCGTGGCCAGGACCACATCCAGGCAATGTTCGACAGCCTCGAGCCCGGATGGCCCAGCGCCGAGAGCCCGATCACCTGCCGCTACATGCGCCTGGGAAACCACTTCAGCCGGCTGTTCGCCTTCCACCCGCTCAAATCCAGCGAGCCCAGGAACGGCGGTTTCTGGCTCAAGCTGGCCCACGACAACATCGGCCTGGTCATTGCCCAGCGGCGCCAACTGGCGGCGCTGGCCAAACCGAGCGACGAACTGGCCACACGCCTGTTAAAAAGCGCCAATGAGTGGCTTGCCCAGGCAGACCGGCAACTGGGCAACTTCAAGACACTGTCGACGGACACAGCGTCGAGGGCCTTGCTGGCCCCTATCGAACAGGACCTGGCGTACCTCCAGGCGACGGTCAGCAGCGAACTGGCCGAGTACCCGAACTACCCACCCACCACGACACTCTCGCGCTTGCGCGAGCAGACACCCGGGCTGATCGAGACCGAGGAACACGGGGTGCTGCTGGGCGTACCGCGGGCGGGCGATGAGGCGACCGTCGACATCGAGGCGCCGGGGCCGGAGGGCCGCACACGCACCTACCGGCAGGACCACGGCGATTGGGTCGAAGTCCTGCCAGCCCCCGTTGCACGAGCGAAAGCCAACGACAGCCTGAAGCGCCTGCTCAAGGGCAGCCAGGCACTCATGGACAACGCCCGGGCAACCCTCCATCGCCTGCAGGGCAGCCCCAGCGAGCGCTACCTGCCCGTGGAGATCCAAGACGAACTCATGCTGCACGGGCAACGGTTGACGGAGCGTGCCGACGCCATCGAACGAAGGCTGACTGCCGACAACGCCAGTGACGAGGCCAGCGGCGGCCAGGATGCAGCGCGGGTCGGCAAAGCGCTGAGTGACCTGGCCATGCTCCTGGAGAGCCAGGCCAAGGCCTTGCGCATCCAGGCTGCGCTAAGCCAGAAGCCGCGCATGGGTGAACTGCAGTACCTCATCGACAATCATGAAGTGACCGTGCATGCCCTGGGGGCTCGCGCGCGGCTGGCGAAGGTCAAGGGGCGGCCCGCCGACTACCTGGACGAATACGTCATTCGCCACCAGGGCCGCGACCTGTGGTACGCACACTTCCACTACCCCGCGCAGGAAACCGCCAAACCCCAGTTCCTCGCCGGCCACCTGAAAACAGCCGACCAACGCCATCTCAGGGGCCAGACGGTCATGGACGTCGCCACGGGTCGGCCGATCGAGGTCTACCGTTCGCCCATCACCCTGGCCGCGGCGACCCGATTCTTCTTCAGCCTCTGATGCGACGGGCGCCGGCAGCGGCGCCCGTTCCCCTCCTCAGCGATCCTTGAACTGCGCCTCGCGCTTGGCGATGAACGCCGCCATGCCTTCCTTCTGGTCCTCGGTGGCGAACGCCGCATGGAACACCCGGCGCTCGAAACGCACGCCCTCGCTCAGGGTCACTTCGAAGGCGCGGTTGACGCTCTCCTTGACCATCATGCTCACCGGGATCGACTTGCTGGCAATGGTCGCGGCCACCTTCAGCGCCTCCTCCAGCAACTCGGCCTGCGGCACGATGCGCGCCACAAGGCCAGCCCGTTCGGCTTCCTCGGCCCCCATCAGGCGGCCGGTCAGGCACAGTTCCATGGCCTTGGCCTTGCCCACCGCGCGGGTCAGGCGCTGGGTGCCGCCCATGCCCGGCAGCACGCCGAGGTTGACTTCCGGCTGACCGAACTTGGCGTTGTCGGCGGCCAGGATGAAATCGCACATCATCGCCAGCTCGCAGCCACCGCCCAGGGCGAAGCCGGACACCGCGGCGATGATTGGCTTGCGCCGGTTGGCGACGCGGTCGGCGTCGCTGAACAGGTCTTCGACGTAGATCTGCGGGTACTTCAGGTCGGCCATTTCCTTGATGTCGGCGCCGGCGGCGAAGGCCTTGGCGGAGCCGGTGAGCACCACGCAGCCGATGTTCGGGTCACGCTCGAGCTGGTCCAGGGCCTGGTTGATCTCGCCGACGATCTGCGCGTTCAGGGCGTTGAGCGCCTGCGGACGGTTGAGGGTGATCAGGCCGACCTTGCCGTGGATGTCCAACAGGATGGTTTCGAATGCCATGCAGACTGCTCCTTCAAAGATTGCGCGCAATGACCATGCGCTGAATGTCGCTGGTGCCTTCGTAGATCTGGCAAACCCGCACATCGCGGTAGATGCGCTCCAGCGGGAAGTCGCTCAGATAGCCATAACCACCGAGCGTCTGCAAGGCATCCGAACAGACCTTTTCGGCCATTTCCGAGGCGAAAAGCTTGGCCATCGAAGCTTCCACCAGCGCCGGGCGCCCAGCATCGCGCAAGGCCGCGGCATGCAGCACCATCTGCCGGGCCACGGCGATCTTGGTGGCCATGTCGGCCAGGCGGAAGGCCACGGCCTGGTGCTCGATCAGCGCCTTACCGAAGCTCTGGCGTTCGTTGGCGTAGTCGCGGGCCACCTCGAAGGCGGCGCGGGCCATGCCCACCGCCTGCGAGGCGATGCCGATGCGCCCGCCTTCGAGGTTGGCCAGGGCGATCTTGTAGCCCTGCCCTTCTTCGCCCAGGCGGTTGGCCACCGGCACCCGCACATTGTCGAAGACGATCTGGCAGGTATCGGAGGCGTGCTGGCCGAGTTTGTCCTCGACCCTCGCCACCTGGTAGCCGGGGGCGTCGGTGGGCACGATGAAGGCGCTGATGCCACGCTTGCCGGCATCAGGGTCGGTGACGGCGAAGACGATCACCACCCCGGCGTTCTGCCCGGAGGTGATGAACTGCTTGCTGCCGTTGAGCACGTAGTGGTCACCGTCCAGGCGCGCGCGGGCCTTCAGGCTGCTGGCGTCGGAGCCGGCCTGGGGTTCGGTCAGGGCAAACGCGCCCAGCATCGCACCCGTGGCCAGCGGCGTGAGGAACTGCTGCTTTTGCGCCTCGTTGCCGAACTTGAGGATCGGCACGCAACCCACCGAGTTGTGCACGCTCATGATGGTCGAGCAGGCACCATCACCCGCAGCGATTTCTTCCAGGGCCATGGCGTAGGCCACATAGCCCGTGTCGCTGCCACCGTACTGCTCCGGCACCAGCATGCCGAACAGGCCAAGTTCGGCCATTTCCTCGATGGCCTCCTTGGGGAAGCGGTGCTCTTTGTCCCATTGCTCGGCGAACGGCTTCAACCGCTCCTGGGCGAAAGCCCGCACGGCGTCGGCGATCTGTTGTTGCTCGTCAGTTACCAACATGGTTCACCTCAGTACAGGCATTCGACGGCCATGGCCGTGGCCTCGCCACCGCCGATGCAGATGGCCGCCACGCCACGGCGCAGGTTGTTCTGGCGCAACGCCGACAGCAGGGTCACCAGGATGCGTGCGCCCGAGGCGCCGATCGGGTGGCCCAGGGCACAGGCGCCGCCATGGATGTTGACCTTGTCGTGGGGCAGGTCGAGGTGCTTCATGGCCGCCAGGGTGACCACGGCGAAGGCCTCGTTGATCTCGAACAGGTCGACCTCTGCCAGGTTCCAGCCGGTGCGTTTCATCAGCTTGTCGATGGCGCCGATGGGGGCGGTGGGGAACAACGCCGGGGTGTCGGCGAAAGCCGCGTGACCGTGGATCACCGCCAGCGGCTTGAGGCCGCGTTTCTCGGCCTCTGAGCGACGCATCAGCACCAGTGCCGCGGCGCCGTCGGAGATCGAGCTTGAGTTGGCCGCGGTCACGGTGCCGCCTTCGCGGAAAGCCGGCTTGAGCTGCGGGATCTTGTCCAGGCGCGCTTTCGGCGGCTGTTCGTCATCCTTGATCACGCGTTTTTCCCTGCCCTCGGTGACTTCCACCGCAACGATCTCGGCAGCGAAGCGGCCGTTCTTGATGGCGTCCTGGGCCCGGGTCAGCGAGGTGATGGCGAAGTTGTCCTGTGCCTCACGGCTGAATGCGCCGTTCTGCGCGCAGTCCTCGGCGAAGGTGCCCATCAGCCGGCCCTTGTCGTAGGCGTCTTCCAGGCCGTCCATGAACATGTGGTCGATGATCTTGCCGTGGCCCATGCGGTAGCCGCCACGGGCCTTGTCCAGCAGGTAGGGCGCATTGGTCATGCTCTCCATGCCACCGGCGACGATCACCTCGGCGCTGCCGGCCAGCAGTTGGTCATGGGCCAGGATCGCCGCCTGCATGCCCGAACCGCACATCTTGTTCAGGGTGGTGCAGGTGGTGTGCTTGTCCAGGCCGGCGCCCAGCGCGGCTTGGCGTGCCGGAGCCTGGCCCTGCCCGGCCGGCAGCACGCAGCCGAACAACACTTCCTGGACACTGGCGGCATCGATGCCGGCGCGCTCCACGGCGGCGCGGATCGCCGCGCTGCCCAGTTGCGGCGCGGTCAGGCTCTTGAGGTCGCCCTGCAGGCCGCCCATGGGCGTGCGCACGGCGCTGACGATAACGATCGGGTCATTGGCGAGGGTCATGTTCATTGCTCCTTATTTGGCAGCCATGCGCAGCGCGCCGTCGAGGCGGATCACCTCGCCGTTGAGCATGCTGTTCTCGATGATGTGGCGGGCGAGCGCGGCGTATTCCTGCGGGCGGCCCAGGCGCGGCGGGAATGGCACCCCGGCAGCCAGGGACGCGCGCACTTCCTCGGTCATGCCGGCCATCATCGGGGTTTCGAAGATGCCCGGGGCGATGGTCATCACGCGGATACCGAAGCGCGCCAGTTCACGGGCAGCCGGCAGGGTCAGGCTGGCGATCGCGCCTTTGGACGCGGCATAGGCGGCCTGGCCGATCTGGCCATCGTAGGCGGCAATGGAGGCGGTGTTGATGATCACCCCACGCTCACCGCCTTCGTCGGCCTGGCCCTCGGCCATGGCCGCGGCAACCAGGCGCAGCAGGTTGAAGCTGCCGATCAGGTTGACGTTGATGACCTTGGCGAAGCTGCCCAGGGCGTGCGGGCCGTTCTTGCCCAGCACTTTCTCGGCACCGACGATGCCCGCGCAGTTGACCAGCCCGTGCAGGCTGCCGAAGGCGCTGACGGCGGCATCGACCGCTGCCTTGGCGGCCTGCTCGTCGCTGATGTCGGCCACCGCGAAGCGGGCGTTGTCACCCAATTCACGGGCCTTGGCCTCGACGGCGGCGGCGTTCAGGTCGACCAGCATGACCTTGGCGCCAGCCTCGATGAGCATGTGCGCGGTGGCGGCGCCCAGGCCCGAGGCCGCGCCGCTGACGATGAAGTGCTTGTTCTGGATATGCATGTCGGGTTTCCTTCAGGCGCCCGCAGCGATCGGCTGCGCAGCTTGTTGTTTGGCGATTTCCTGGTTGCGCAGGATGAAGCGTTGCAGCTTGCCGCTCGGGGTCTTGGGCAGCTCGCCGACGAATTCGATTTCACGCGGGTAGGCGTGGGCGTACAGGCGCTGGCGCACGTGCTGGCGCAGGGTTTCCTCAAGCTCGGGGCTGCCCGCGTAACCCTTGGCCAGCACCACGAACGCCTTGATCAGCTCGGTGCGCTCCGGGTCGGGCTTGCCGATCACCGCTGCCTCGATCACCGCCGGGTGTTCGATCAGCGCGCTCTCCACGTCGAACGGGCCAACCCGATAGCCGGAGGTGGTGATCACATCGTCGCTACGGCCGACGAAACTGATGCTGCCGTCCTGGTTGAGCTCGACGGTGTCACCGGACAGGTAGTACTTGCCGACGAAAGCCTTGGTCGGCAAGCCGTGATAGCCGGCGAACCAGCACAGCGGCGACTGCTCGCGATCCACCGCAAGAATGCCCGGCTGGCCGGCGGGCAGCTCAAGGCCCTGCTCGTCCACCACCACGATGCGGTGGCCGGGGATGGCGAAACCGGCCGAGCCCAGGTGCACCGGATGCTCCAGCGCGTGGTGGTTGCACAGCACCATGCCCAGTTCGGTCTGGCCGTAGTGATCGTGAATGGTCACCCCCAGCTCGTCGGCGAACCAGCGGATCACCTCGGGGTTGAGCGGCTCGCCCGCGCTGCTGACCACCCGCAGGCGGCCCTTGACCGGTGCCGAGAACTGCTCCCCGGCGGCGATCAGCAGGCGGTAGGCGGTGGGTGAACCGGCCAGGTTGGTGATGCCCAGCTTGTCGATGATCCGCGCACAGCTGTCGACACTGAACGGGCCGTCGTAGAAGGTGGTGGCGTGCCCCAGGGACAACGGGCCGGTGACGGCGTAGTAGAGACCGTAGGCCCAGCCCGGATCGGCCAGGTTCCAGAAGCGGTCGTCCGGCCGCAGGTCGATGGCCTCGCGCATGTAGCCCTGGAAGGCGACGATGGCGCGCAGCGGTACTTCCAGCGGCTTGGCCGGGCCGGTGGTGCCGGAGGTGAACATCAGCAGGAAGGCATCGTCACCGGTACGCATCACGGGCTCGCAGTGACTGTCCGCCGCGTCGAGGGCCTGGTGAAAGTCCAGCTCGCCAGCGCGCGCACCGACCGTGATGAGTACCGGGCAGTCGGCGACGTCATCGAGCTTGGCGCGGTTGTTGCGGTCAGTGACCACCAGCCGGGCTTGGGATTGTTCGAGGCGATGCTCGATGGCCTTGGGGCCGAAGGCGGTGAACAGCGGCTGATAGACCGCGCCCACTCGCCAGGTGGCGAGGATGGTCACCAGCAGTTCAGGCGTGCGCGGCATGAGCCCGGCCACCCGATCACCCGCGCCGACACCTTGGGCCTTGAGCACATTGGCCAAGCGTGCCGCCATACCCTGCAACTGCTCGAATGTGTAGCGGCCGCTGTTGCCGTCACGATCCTCCCAGATCAGGGCGGCTCGGTCGCCACCGACATGCCGGTCGCAGCACTCGACGCAGGCATTCAGAGCGTCAAGGGTGCCGTGCAAGGCCGCTTGCACGGCCTGGGCATGATCGAATGAACGGGCGGCCTCGGCGTAATCGCGCATCGTCGGACTCCTGGATTGTTATTGTTGGAGTGCTTCATCGGTCCGACGATGTTCGCGCCGCTGTCAGTCGGCAGCAATGGCCAAAGGCGTCAATCTGGATGACCGGTTTGGCCGCTGCGCAAGGCTGACGAGCCAGGGGCGAGCAAACCGTCATCAGCGCTCGCCGGGCGCCTCCCTGGCCAAGGCCTCCCGGGTCAAGCGCAGGTACCAGGCCTGCTCGGCCTCCAGCAGCGTCTGACGCAGCGTGCCAGCCTGCGCAAGGTATTCACCCTCATTGATTTCACCCGCTATCCGCCGCTCATCCAGCCGCTCCAGGTCAGCGAAGAACGGTTCCTGGGCCTCATCCAGGCTGGCCGCATGCTGCTGTTTCAGGTACGCCTGCCAGAAATCGCGCTGGCTGATGAAGCGTGCCAGTCCTTCACCATCCGCCTCGGCGGCACGTACGCTGCGCTCGGCATCCGCGAGTTGCTCGTCGTTGACGTGAGCCATGGCCCTGAACTGCATGGTCCTGGGTTGGCGCGGCAATGACAGGCGCTCGGCAAGACCGACCCGGTAGGCCAGGTCCACTTCGACCTCATCGACGCTTTCATCCGGGTACTGCCTGCGCAAGGCACGCTCCACCCGTGGCAGGTCGGCACGGGCATAAGCCTGGACCTGTTCCAGGCGGAACAGCCGCCGCGCCATCTCCAGGCGCCTGCCCTCAGCCTGCCCGGCGTCTGCGTGACGCACCATCTGCGCCACCTGGACACGCACCTCCAGCGCGCTGAAGCAGCCGATCACACTGTCCACGCAGGTACGTCCCGAACCCGCCCAGTTGAACAGCTCCTCGCGCAGCGTGCTCTGCTGCGACGCGGCCTCGATCATGTCCCACAAGCGGTTGCCAAGGTCTTCGCGGGCTTCACGATAGTCACTGGTGCCGGTGAGTTCGGCGAACAACTGGAACAGCGCCTCACTCTCGGGCTCGGCGGCCAGCAGGTCCCATTGCTGCTGGCGCCGCTCACGCAGCACTTCATCCTCACTCTCCACCCAGATCTGCCGGGCCTGCTCCACGGTGACCTCCTGCGTGCCGCCAGCGGCACCCTCGATGACCGGCTCGAGCACGGCGCTGGCTGGCTGCATCAGCCGAGCATGGGCGCTGGCGGGCAAGGGGTTGCCGGCCAGCAGCAAGGCCCGCCGGAAGCTATACGGTGTCTGGAAAACGATCGGTTGCAGCGTGGCGATCTGGTTGTCACGCAGATCCGCCAGTTCGAGGTAGCCGGACCACAGCAAGCCCGCAGGCATACGCTGCAGCCGACAGTTTCGCGCATGCAACTCTCGCAGGCGGCGCAGCTCGTCCAGCGGCAGGTCGACAGGCCCCAGCGGATTGTCGCTGACATCCAGCAGCCGCAACTGCCCAAGGGTCTGGATCACAGCCAAAGACGGCTCGTCCAGACGAATACGGTTGTTGTTCAGCCGAAGCTCATGCAGGCGGGTCATCGAACCCAGCCCGTTTGGCAACTGGGTCAGGCGGTTGTTGCTCAGGTTGCACCAGCGAGTATTGGGAAAGCATTGCAAGAAGCGTGTCGGCAGTGACTGAAGCTCCAGCTGGACAAGCACCAGTTCGGTAACCTGGAGGAAGCTCACGCCCGCAGGTATCTCGGGCAAGCCATGGGCGGGCACCCCGACCAGGCTCAGGCGCATGCCGAAACCGGTGCCCTGGCTGTCGACCAGCCGCTCTGCGCGCAACTGCCACGCACGGCTGATGTCCTGGGCGACGCGCTGGCGCGCCGCTCGATGTTCGGCCTGTTCGCTGATCCACGCCTGCAGGCTCTCATGCAGATCGCGGTACTGCTGCTCATGGCGCAGCAGACGGCTGAACGCCTGCGTATGCGATTGCCGGTAGTCCGCCATCCAGGCTTCCAGTTCGGCCTCTTCGATGCCAGGGTACAGCGCGCGCACCCGTGCGCGGAATGTGCTTTGCATCGCCTGCGTGGGGTTGCCACGCCCATTGAGCGGATAACCCACGCGCCCATCCGGCATGCGTCTGCCAGGGTTGAACCAGGGTCGGGCGGGTAAAATGCCAACGGATACCGCAACGTCTCGACGCGAGGACGGCAACGACTGCTGCAGCATCTGGCGCACCTTGGCCGGGGCGTCATCCCCGGTCCAGCCCAGGCGTTGCCGATCGCTCGGCGCCAGCATGGCCAGCAGCACCTGCTCCCAGCCCCTGGGCTCGTCTACCTCGACTTGCGAGGCGCGGCCGTCGTTGTACAACCGGTAGCGCCCCTCATTGCGCACCAGGGTGGTCAACAGCCCTGGCTGCCCTTCAGGGAAGATGAGCCCCAGGCGGCGCCCGCTGTCGCTGCCCTGGCGTATTTCCAGATTGATGCCTTGCGGCCATGCAGCCTGGCGCGAAAGCAGCGAAAGCGCCAGGGCGCAGGTTTCGTCGCAGTGGCTGTCTTGCAGGTAGAACCCTTCCAGCGCGCGGGTCAGCCGCGCTTCGCGCAGCAGTTCACGGGCCTTTTCCGCCAGTGCCAGCGGCACTCGCCGCGCCTCGGTCATGCGCTGGCGCTGAGCCGTCGTGGCTTCGCCGAGCACGGCGGCGGCATAGGCGTCGGGCAAACCTGGAAAGTCACGCTGGATCAGGCCCAGCAACGCGTCTGGGGGGACGTAGCGGACCGCGAAATGCTCGAGCAGCCTGCCACGCAAGGCTCGGGCGTGCAGCAGTATCGCCTCACGCTGCTCGACCTCCGGCAGCCCCGCGATCTCGGGCTGGTGCAAGCACCACGCGAAGTACTCGCGGGATCGGGACGGCACCTCGCCCCTGCCCAGCGCCGTGAAAAAGGCTTCGATGGCGTCACTCACCTCGAACCGTTCAAGGGTGTCGCGCAAGGTGACGGGCAACGGGCGGTTTTCCACCAGCAATCCACGCAGACCGTCTTCGTCGATACCGGCGACTTTGAGGATCTGCGCCACCCGCGCTGGCGAACGGGCCTGCGCCGCTGGCCACAGCACCCCCAGCATGCGCCCGCTGCCGCTCCACGCCTGAGGCTCAGCATGAGCAAGACGCCAGGCACGTTCGCCGTTGCTGACCAGCTCGGGCCCATAGGCGGCGGCATTGCCGGGGTGACGCAGGGACCAGTTGGCACCGGGGCGGGCCTGGTGAACCTCATAGTAGCCATCCGCATCTCGCCACCAATGGCGTTGCCCATCGCCGTAAAGGCCACGCTCGGTGAGTCTGGCGCTGCCTGGCAGGCTCGCAGTGCGGTAGGGCTGCAGATCGCCCGACCACAACCGTTCCTTGCCCGGCATGACCGTGACCGGCTTCAGGCCGTCGACGAAGGCGCTGCCGACGAAGCGTCGCGCCGCCACCGCGCCGCCGACCATCAGGGTGTTGCCGGCGACTGTCTGCGCCACGTTCAGCAGGTGCTCCAGGGCTTCGTGGTCACGCCCCCTGTGCCAGTCGGCAAATCCCTCATATACCTCCGCCAGGGTTTCCTGAAGCATCTTCGCCAGTAGCAGTTCACCCACCCCCGGCACGAAGAATGCTGCCAGGTTGAGCAGCGTCAGGCCCACCTCTTGCAGTTGTTCACGCCGCCGCCTGGACGCTGCGGCATCGACCTGTCGCGTGGGCACCACCAACAGGCACGCATCCTCCAGGATGCGCTCGACCTTTCGCGTGGCCAGGGCAGCAAAAGCGTCGAATCGGCTCACCTTGCCCTGGGGTTGCATGTCAGGGGTTCTGTCCCGCACCCGGGTTCGTAGCGTCGCGATGAACGCCGCCCGCTTGCCGATCGCCACACGTAGCGCCAGGTACCCCTGGAATGCCGGCTGCTTCGCCAGGCTGCCCAAGCCGGTATTCATGTGCGCCCAGGAGTCGTAGCGTTTCAACACAGCCTGCGGGGCGCCAGGCAGATAGCACACCACCCCCTTGATAACAGTGCCCGCCAGATCATCGCTGAGGACGAACAGCAACGCCCCATCGATCGGGCAACCCAGCAGGTCCAGCGCCTGCACGCTGATGAACGCGCTGTCCGGATGGGTGATCAATTGCCCGTCACTGGCCTTGAGCAACAGGCTCAATACGTCTTCGTCTATTTGCTGCTTCATCGCTGCAATCTGAGCTGCAACACCCAGACCCAGACGCCCGTCGTCGGCCATCTGTTGCCGTAAATCGGCATCGAGCCTGGCTTGCAGATGCTCCTGGTAGCGCTTACCGACGTCCAGCGAACGACACTGCTCCACCAGTTTGTCCAGCGCCACCGTCAACGGCAGGTCCGGGCCCTCCCCCTGCAGCGCGGCACCTTGGGCAAACCCGGTGCCTGGGAAAAACGACTGGCCTTGCTCGAAGTTCTGCAGCAATCGCTGCAGCGCCGGCTCTCGCAGCGTGACCCGGGTTATCGTGCCGCCTGGCCTGGAAAGCTCGGGGAGGAACGGCGAAGTGTCACGCTTGAACCCCTGGAAAACCTCCTCCCAACGCAGGATCTCCAACGACTGCGTGATACCCAGCCCGCGCGACAGCATGTGCTCGAACAGTGGCCGGGCGAAATCGTTCGGCGACTCGATCTGGCGCCAGGCCTCGGCAAGCCGATCCTGGGTCGTTCGGTGTGCCAGGAAGCGCGTCCGCAGGGCTTGCAGCTGATCGACACTGGCGGATCTGAGCCATGCAGGCAGTTGCTGTGCAATGAACGCGTCTGTAGCGGAAGGTGGGGGCGTGCCGGACATGGTTGTCGCTTCCTGAGGGATGGAAGCGACAACCCTGCCCGCTTTACGTGCGGCGGATCAGCGGGAAACACGCCCGTTCGGGCGTTGCACGCTAGGTCTTGTACGAAACGTATGGTTATCCATCGTTATGGGAGCTGCGGTGCGCCGATGCGACTTGTCCCGCGATCTGCCGCAACGCGGCAGCAAAGCCCGAATTCACGGCGTATTTGATATCGGGCACAGAAGCGCTTCGCACTCCATCGCGGGGCAAGCCCGCTCCCACAAAACTTTTCGTATAGAGCCTAGGTGAGCGAGCCATCGGCCTCACGCTCGAGTGCCTCCTCGGTCAGCCGCAGCGCCAAGGTCTGTTCTGCCGAAGCACGCCCACTGACCAGCGCATCCCAGCGTTCACGGTATGCCTGGCTGTCCAAGGCCGAAGCTTCATCATCCAGCGCGCTTCCATACCGCGAGAACGTCTCTGCCACTGCCGAAAAAGCAGCGCCATGGCGCTTTTCCAGGTAGGTGCGCCAGAAATCCCGCCCACTGATGCTTTGCGCCAGCGCCGGGGACGCCTCTGCCGCCCTCACTTCTGCCAACGCCTCGGCCTTTTGCGTCGCATCGATATGCGAAAGGCTCTCGAAGCGCAAGTTGCGCGGCTGGTTCGGCAAGTTCAACTCGCTGGCCAGCGAGGTGCGATAGCCGAGGATCACCTGCAGTGCATCGACGCCTGCCGATTGCGGATCTTCAGCGCGTAGCGCCGCTTCCTGCTGACGAACGTCCTCGGCGGCGATTTCGTCCAGCTTGTCCAATCGGAACAATTGCCTCGCCAACAACAGCAGCCCGTCACCACCTTCGCCCAGAGCACCAAGGACGTTGGCCTTGTACACCAGTTCGTGGATCATCAAGCGGCTGAAGCGCTCCACATGGCTGTCATGACAGCCGCGCACCTCATCGGCGTGCAAGAAGATCTCCTCACGCAGTTGCGCATCCTCATCCATGCTCTCAAGCAACGGCCAGAGTTGCTCGGACATGTAGCCCGGCGCTCGCACGAAATCCGGGGTCGACGTCAGGTTGCGCAGCAACTCGAACAGGCCAGCGCTGCCGGGCAGTGCTTCCAGCCGTGTCCACAACTGCATGCGGGCCTGGTCCTCGCGCGTGTCCTTGTCCAGCGCCAGCCAGCGCCGCATGATCACCCCCGGCTCGGGGGCCTTGTCTTCATCCTCTTCCAGCTCCAGCAGATGCGCGTGCTGCGTATCGATCCGGTACAGACGCTCCATCGCTTGGTGGTCCAGCGGATTGCCTACAAGGTTCAGGCGCCGCCGGAACGACCATGGCTGGACAGCCAGTGCGTCCGACACACTGCTGATGCGGTTGTTGCTCAGGTCAGCTATGCGCAGGAGCGCGCAGTGCTCGATACCGTCAGGCACTTCGCGCAACCCGCACCCTCTGGCGCGAAGCGTCGTCAACTCAGGCAGACGGTCGAAACGCAACGGCAACCGGCGAATCGGGTTGAGGCTCAGATCCAGGACCTGCAAGTTGCCCAGACCGGCCAGCACCTGCTGGTCACTGTCGCTCATGCGCACCTGGTTCGACAGCAGCAGCAGGCTGCGCAGGCCAGTGAGCCGGGCAAGCGAAGGCGGTATTGCGCTGATCCGATTGCTGTTGAGGTTCAGCACACTCAGGGAGTCGAAGACATGCAGGAAGTTGCCACTCACCGCCGTCAGCCCCATGCGCACCATCGTCAGCTCGGTGACGTGGCTCAAATCGATATCCGCCGGCAACTCCGGCAGACTGCCGATACGCCAGCCGCTGATGTCCAGACGCATGCCGTCGGCCCGCCTTTGCGCGCCACGCGCAACCTCCCCCTCGAAACGCCAGATGGCGCGCAAGCGGTTGGCGAACTGCACACGCACCCGACGAACCTGCAGTTCCGTATTGGCGTGGGTCCAGCGCCGCAGTACTTCGTCAAGGTCGGCGTAATTGCGCTCCTGCCGGGCGATCGCTTCGAAGGGCAGCTCATAGTCACGCTGCAAACCCTGAACATAGCCTTCCACTTCACCGGCATCGAAACTGGGGTACAGCATCCGTACTCGCTGTCGCAACCGCTCGGTGGACGGACGTGAGGAGCGCCCCCCGAGTTCATAACCGACACGCCCATCGGCCAGGCGCCGGCCCGGGTTGAACCACGGCGTGGACACGCGCCAGCCCAGTCGCGCCAGCACACTGCTGCGTGTCGCCGGCAACTGCTCGATCAGCGCATTGCGCAACTGCTCGGCAAGGTCGCTGTCGTCGAACTTCAGGGCCCTGCGGTCCGATTCTTTGAGCAAGGCCGCAAGTGCCTCGAACAGGCCGCCGGGCTCCGCCACATCCTCCTCCCGCGGGCGGCCTGCACCATCGTAGAGCCAGAAGCGCCCGTTGCGGGTGAACAGCACGATGCGCCCGGCACTCGGCCCTTGCGGATCGAGAATCGCCAGCGTGGCGCCGTTCTCGGAACCTTCATGCAGCTCCAGGTTGAGGCGTTTGGGCCAGCCGGGCAGGCGCCCGAGCAATGCGATGACCAGTTCGGCCGTCTCGCTGGAGCAAGCGCTGCGCAGGTACAGGCCCTCCACGGCACGGTTGGCGCGCGACAGCTCGAGCAAGGCCCGGGCCCGCTTGCCCAACGCGAAGGGCAGGCGCGCTTCGGCCAGTGCCTGCTCCTCCACCTCAGGATCGACGTCACGTGCGACCTCCTCGACATACGCACGGGGCAACCCGGGGAAATCGCGCCGCACAAGGGCCGCCAAGCCCTGCGGCGGCGCAGCCTGGGTGGACAGATGCTCAAGCAGTGCGCCCTGCAACTCGGCCTGCCGTCCGGCAAGCTCCTCGGCAATGGCGGCATCGTCCAGGCCTTGCATGTCGTCACGGCTCCTGCACCACGCCAATACCTGGTCATCCTCAAGGCTCGAATCAGGCAGGCGCAGGGCAACGAAGAGTTTCGTCAGCCTGGCGTCGGCCTCGAAACGCCGAAGGGTGTCACGCAGGTTGACCGGGGTGGGACGGTTTTCCACCCACAACCCCCGCAGCTCATCCTTGTCCATGCCCGCCGTCCTCAGGATGCGCTCGGCCTGCACGGCATCGAACGGAGGTTCATGGGGCCAGAGCCGGTTGAGCATGTCGGTGCTGTCATCCCACTCCAGCGGTCGTTCCTGGCGCAAGCGCCATCCCCGCTCGCCGTTGTGTTCCAGCGGCGGCTCGTAGGCATCCTCTGCATCGGGATGGCGCAAGCGCCAGGCCTGGCCCGGCGCAGGCTGATGCACTTGGTAGTAGCGAGTACCGATGCGCAGCCAGCGCTTCTGCGCGTGCGCGTACAGACCATCCTGCCCAAGCGTCGCCGGGCCCGGGTCCGACTCGTAGACACTCAAGTCGTCGCTCCACAAGCGTTCGCCGCCCCCCGAGAGCGGTACCGGTTCCAGGGCGTCGACAAACGCGCTGCCCTGGAAACTGCGCGCCACCGCGCTGGCGCCGGCCACCGTCGCCCCGGTGACGAACACGGTTTGCGCCACATGCAGCAAGTGCTCCCTGGCCTCATGCTGATGGCCTTCGGACCAGTCCTCGATACCGGTATAAACTTCGCCGAGCAGGTCGGCGACCAGCTTGCCGAACAGCACCAGGCCGACAACCGGCACCGCCAGGCCGACCAGGCCGAGTGCCGCCCAACCGACTGACTTCCAACGTTCCAGGCGTTGCTCGGCGGCCTTGTGGTCGACTGCCTCGTTCGATACCAGCAGTACCCGCGCATCCGTCTCGAAACGCTCGACCTGGGACTGCGCCAGCGCCGCGAAGATATCGCCAACCGCCACCGCCCCTTGCACCTCGAGATCAGGCACATCGTCCTTCAGGCGCGTGGTGAGGGTAGTGACGAATTCCGCGCGTTGGTCGAGGCCGACCAGCGGGTAGAACTGCTGGCGCACATCGGCCCGACTCAGCTCAGTGGCCAGGAATGCTTGCAGCTGCAACTGCGAATCGAACCGTCGCAGGGGGCGTTGCCGGTCAGTGGGCAGGTACAAGAGCACGCCACTGTCCTCTCCCTTGTCGTTGCGCAGCTGGATCTTCAGGCCGTTGGCGATCTTGCAGCCGAGCAACTGCAACTCACCGGCGTAGGCAACCAGCGGTGCCGAGGACGCGTGCGGCGCCGAGGACAGCAGGCGGCCCAAGGCAGCATGCTCCTCGGCACTGATCCAGCCCTGCATGAGCCCCAGCTCGCAACTCAGGGCGAAGCCCGTGCGGTGGTGCGCCGCAAGCAACGCGCGAGCCTTGCTGGTAAAGGCTTGCTGCAACAACTCTTGGTAGCGTTTGCCCACCTCGAGTGCCCTGACCCGCGTGACCAGCGTGTCCAGGTCCTCGAACAGCAGCGTTTCACTTGCACTGGCGGTCAGCCCGCTCCCCTCGTAGAACGAAGCATTGGCGGCGAACCCCTGCATCAGCCGCAGCAATGCCGGATAGCGCAAGTAGTGGATCTCGTCCTCAGGCAGACGGCCACCCAAGGGCACTCGAAACCGGCGCCTGACCTCCAGCCAGTCGAGCTTGGCGAGCGCCGGGCCAGCGGGCAGCAGTTTGCCGATCAAAGGTTCGAATGCCTGCTCGGCGAAGCGTTGCGGCGACATCAGCGACCGCTCGAGTGCCGCCAGTGCCTTGCCGCTGTCGGCGTGCGCCTTGAAGCGTGAGGACAGCGTGCGGACCTGCTCGGCCGATCCTGTACGCAGCCAGGCCGGCAACTTCGCGGCGATGAAGCCATCGGTCAACTGTTCGGGAGTCAGGGGAGTGGTGGTTGGAGTTGTAACTGCCATGGGTTGGACGACCTGCATGATTAAGGGACGTCCACCCTCTACAGCCTCAGCGTTCGATCACAGCGGGAAACGCCGTCACCTGTTCGAACGCTACCCCTGCATGACCAGTTGCCGGTAGTGCCCTGGATTGCAGCCGAACCACTTGCGAAACGCCTTGTAGAACGAGCTGCTGTCGGCAAAGCCCAGGCGTTCGGCGATATCCCCCATGGCGGGCTCGACCTCGCCCAGCCAGGTCACGGCCAATTCACGGCGCACGCTGTCCTTCAGGCCTTGGTAACTTTGCCCTTCGTCCGCCAGGCGACGTCTGAAGGTCGACGGCGACAGGCACAAGCGCCGGGCCAGGCTTTCGGCATCGGGCCATTGTGCGGGCGCCAGTTGCAGCAAGTCGTGGCGAATGCGCCGGGCCAGGCTGGCCGGGTCGCGGTACTTGACCAGGATGTTGCCCGGCGCCTCGGCGAGGAAACGCTGCAGCTCCTCAGGCGTGCGCTTGAGCGGCAGATCGAGGCAGTCGGCGGCGATGATCATGCGCGTGCGCGGGCGCTCGAACTGCAGGTTTTCGGAGAACATCACCCGGTAATCGTCACAGAACGGCGGCTCGGCGCAGCGCAGATCGATGGCCAGGATCGGGATGCGCCGGCCCGCCAGCCAGCAGGCGACGCCGTGCACGATCATCCAGAAGGTGAAATAGGTGAAGGCCCGGCGCGGTTCATCGCGTGGTTCGTTGATGACGATCTCGGCCAGGCTTTGCTGACGCACCAGGCCCGGCTGCAGGTCTTCGAGCATCAGCCCGAGGAAGTCCAGGGCAGTGCGCAGGCCGTCGGCCAGGGTCGGTTGCATCATCGCCGCGCGGCACAGGAACGCCAGGCTGCCGCTGCGCAAGCCGCGCGGGTCCATGGCGAAGAACTCGTCGTTGCAGCGCCGCGCCAGCAGACGCCAGAGCCGGGCATAAGCGTCGGCGCTCACCCGTGCCTGGGGCAGGTCGAGGTGCTGCGCGTCGATCCCGGCGCCGGCCAGCAACGCCGCGTCCGGCTCACCCGCCGGACAGCTCTGCAACAGCGCTTCGCGCACCAGTTGCATGGAGATGGTGTCTTTCTCGCTCATCGACGATCCATTGTGCTCTGTGGCCGCCATCTTAAGGCCTGTCAGACGCTTGCAGCCAGACCAAGGAACGCCTGGATCAGGCGCAGTTCGCGGCGTCGCTCCAGGCAGCCGATCATGTGTTGGTTGACCAGCCCCGCGCCGCTCAAGGGGCGCGCCACCACCCGTGGGTCATGGGCGACCTCGGTGGACGACACCACGCCGATGCCAAGCTCGGCCGCCACTGCCTCGGTGACCGCCTCACGGCTGTCCAGCTCCAGCAGCACCCGTGGCTGCACGCGGCCCTCGGCACAGGCCTTGTCGAAGGTGCGCCGGGTGGTTGAGCTTGGCTCGCGCAATACCATGATCTGCTTGTCCAGCTCGGACAGCGGCAGGTCGCCGTCAGCCTTGGCCCAGGCATGCCCTGCCGGCAACAGCGCGCACAGGCGCGACTCGCACAGACCCTGCAGGTGCAGGCCCTTGCGCGGTTCGATCTCGGTCAGCACCGCGACATCGGCATGTTCGGACAGCAAGGCGGCCAGGGTCTCCTGGGCATTGCCCAGGCGCAGGTTGACGGTAATGCCGGGGTAGCGCTCGCGCAGCAGCGCCAGCATCGGCATCACCCGGTGCGGCCCGTCGGCGGCCACCTCCAGGCGCCCGGTCAGCAATTGGCGGTTTGCCTCGAGCATCGCCTGGGCTTCCTCGGCAAGGCCGAACATCGCCCGGGTGATGGCCGCTAGCCGAGTGCCCTCCTCGGTCAGTTCGACCCGCCGCGCGGTGCGCCGCAGCAAGGTGATCTGGTAGTGCTCCTCCAGCGCCTTGACGTGCCCGGTGACCGCCGGCTGGCTGATGAACAGGCGCTCGGCGGCGCGGGTAAAGCTGCCCTCACGGGCCACGGCATCGAAGGCGCGGAGCTGGAACAGGTTCATATCTATCGGCCTGACTTATGGCTGGCATAACGACAAACAATTTGAATGATGGACCGGCGAATTGCAACCTAGCCCCCATAAGTTTCCAGCCCACCGCATGTGAGGAACCACGGAATGAGCAACGCCCCGATCCTGCTGACCCCCGGCCCCCTGACCACCTCGATCCGCACCCGCCAAGCCATGCTGGTGGACTGGGGCTCCTGGGACCGCGACTTCAACCAGCTGACCGCCAGCGTGTGCGAGCAGCTGCTGGCGATCATCGACGGTGCCGCCAGCCACCACTGCGTGCCTCTGCAAGGCAGCGGCACCTTCGCCGTGGAAGCGGCCATCGGCACCCTGGTACCGCGTGACGGCAAGGTGCTGGTGCTGATCAACGGCGCTTATGGCCAGCGCCTGGCGAAGATCTGCAAGGTACTGGGCCGCCAGTACAGCACCTTCGAAACCGCCGAGGACCAGCCGACCACCGCCGCAGACGTCGACCGTCTGCTGGCCGCCGACCCAAGCGTTAGCCATGTGGCCCTGATCCACTGCGAGACCAGCACCGGCATCCTCAACCCGCTGGCCGAGATCGCCCAGGTGATCAAGCGCCACGGCAAACGCCTGATCATCGACGCCATGAGCTCGTTCGGCGCTCTGCCCATCGACGCCCGCGAAATCCCCTTCGAGGCGCTGATCGCAGCGTCTGGCAAATGCCTTGAGGGCGTACCGGGGATGGGCTTCGTGTTCGCCGAGAAAACCGCCCTGGCCGCCGCCGAAGGCAATGCCCACTCGCTGGCCATGGACTTGCACGACCAACACGCCTACATGGCCAAGACCGGCCAATGGCGCTTCACCCCGCCGACCCACGTGGTCGCCGCGCTGCACGAAGCACTGCAGCAGTACGCCGAGGAAGGCGGCCTGCCGGCACGGCACCAGCGCTATGCCGACAACTGCAAGACCCTGCTCGACGGCATGGCGAAGATCGGCCTGCAGAGCTTCCTTCCCGCCGAGATCCAGGCGCCGATCATCGTCACTTTCCACGCCCCCACTGATGCCCGCTACCAGTTCAAGGACTTCTACGAGCGGGTCAAGGCCAAGGGTTTCATCCTCTATCCGGGCAAGCTGACCCAGGTCGAAACCTTCCGCGTCGGCTGCATCGGCGTGGTCGGCCCGGACGGCATGCAGGCCGCCGTCAACGCCGTGGCCGAGGTGCTGCGGGAAATGGAAGTACTGGACATCTGACCCTCTGCCTACCCAACTTCAGGAAACCGCGCACATGAACTACAGCAACCCTACCCAGCTGCAAGCCGCCATCCTCGACTGGGCCGGCACCGTGGTCGACTTCGGCTCCTTCGCCCCCACCCAGATCTTCGTCGAGGCCTTCGCCGAGTTCGACGTGCAAGTGTCCATCGAAGAGGCTCGCGGCCCGATGGGCATGGGCAAGTGGGACCATATCCGTACCCTGTGCGACGTGCCGGAAATCGCCGAGCGCTACCGCAAGGTGTTTGGTCGCACGCCCACAGACGATGACGTCACCGCCATCTATGAACGCTTCATGCCCCTGCAGATCGAGAAGATCGCCGTGCATTCGGCGCTGATCCCCGGTGCGCTGGACACCTTGACCGGCCTGCGCAAAGACGGGCTGAAGATCGGTTCGTGCTCGGGCTACCCGAAGGTGGTGATGGACAAGGTGGTCGAGCTGGCCGCGCAGAACGGCTATGTCGCCGACCATGTGGTGGCCACCGACGAAACCCCGAACGGCCGCCCATGGCCGGCCCAGGCCCTGGCCAACGTGATTGCCTTGGGCATCGACGATGTGGCGGCGTGCGTGAAGGTGGACGACACCGTGCCGGGCATCCTCGAAGGCCGCCGCGCCGGGATGTGGACCGTGGCGCTGGTGTGCTCCGGCAACGCCCTGGGCTTGACCTGGGAAGGCTACCAGGCGCTGAGCGCGGATAAGCTGGAGAGCGAGCGCAAGCGGATTCACCAGCTGTTCGCCAGCTCGCGCCCGCACTACCTGATCGACACCATCAATGAGTTGCCAGAGGTGATTGCCGATATCAACCGGCGGCTGGCCAAGGGCGAGATGCCGCAAAGCGCTTGATGGCAGGTTTCATCGCGGGGCCAAGCCACTCCCACACGTTGCCAGTGCACGCTGGCGTGGGGGCTGGCTGCCCCGCGATGCTTTTCGGCTCAAACCGCCCTGTTCAACTTCACCCACGAGGCGAACTTATCGATGAAGCCCTGCAGGAACGGCCGGGTCTTGTCGCTCAATTTACCGCTGTCCTCGAACAGCGTCGCCGCCCCGCCGAGGTAAGCCTCGGGCATCTGCATGCAGGGCATGTCGAGAAACACCAGCGACTGGCGCACAGCGTGGTTGGCACCAAAACCACCGATGGCCCCTGGCGACACGCTGACCACCGCCGCCGGCTTGCCGCTCCAGGCGCTCTGCCCATAGGGCCGCGAACCCACGTCAATGGCGTTCTTCAAGCCTCCGGGCACGGAACGGTTGTACTCGGGGGTAACGAACAGCACCGCGTCGCTGCGCCGGATCTCGTCACGAAAACGCTTCCACGCCTCAGGCGGCGCCTCGGCCTCGACATCCTCGTTGTACAACGGCAAATCGCCGATCTCGACGATCCTCAGGGCAAGGCTGGACGGCGCCAGCTCAGACAGCGCGCGGGCGACCTTGCGGTTGTAGGAGTCCTTGCGCAAGCTGCCGACAACGACCGCTACCGAATAGACCTGGCTCATGGCGTTTGCATCCTCTGCGTGGGAAATGGGACGTACTAGTTATAGATGACCGTTCCTCGGCCCCTGGATTTTTTTCCGCCCGGGCAAAAACTCCCAGGCGTTTCGCTGGTCTATGGCTGCAGACATTTCCCCAACGTTTCAGAGGGTTTCACCCAAAATGGCAGCAGTAATGGTCGGCCAGTTCCACGCCCGCGACGCCGAAGGCCGTATCTATCCCGTGCACGAGTTCCAGGAGTCGACGCTCCAGGCCGACGGCAGCACCCTCGGTGCACCGATCACCACTTACCGCCTGGCCATTGGCGACCGGGTCAACTACCTGGGCGAGGACCGTTTCGAGCTGGCCCAGACCGGCGTCGAGATCATTCGCATTCCTTGATGCAGTCGACCGTGTACGCGCCGTGCTCGTGCTGCAGGCCATGCACATCGGCGACGAAGCCCGGGAAGCCCTGGTCGAAGGCCCGGGCGAACGCCAGGTAATCGATGATCGAGCGGGTCGCCTCGGTGAACCGCTCGCCCGGCATGATCAACGGGATACCCGGCGGATACGGCACCAGCATCACCGCCGCAACCCGCCCCTGCAGTTGTTCGATCGGCACCGCCTCTACCTCTTCCTTCACCATCCGGTCATAGGCCTGGGCCGGGCTCATGGCCACCTCCGGCAGTTTGGTGAACAGCCGCTTCAGCTGCTTGGCGGTGGCATTGGCGCGGTAGCAGTCGTGCAACTGCTGGCACAACTCACGCAGGCCCAGCCCCTGGTAGCGCGCAGGCTGTTCGCCAACCACACTGGGCAGGCATTGCAGCAACGGCGTATTGCCATCGTAATGGCGCTTGAACTCCAGCAGCTCGGTAAGCAGGGTGCTCCACTTGCCCTTGGTGATCCCCATCGAGAACAGCACCAGGAAGCTGTACAACCCGGTCTTCTCCACCACCAGCCCGCGCTCCCAGAGAAACTTGCTGACCACTGCCGCCGGTATGCCATGCTCAGCCAGCACACCACCGGCGTTGAGCCCGGGCATGACCAGGGTGACCTTGAGCGGGTCGAGCAGCACGTAGTCGTCCGCCACCTCGCCAAAGCCATGCCACTCGGCCCCCGGCTGCAACAGCCAGTCCGCGGCCGCCAGGCGCTGGGTGCCCTCGGTCGCCGGAGGCTGCCAGATGCCGAACCACCAGTCGTCGGCGGCGATGTGCTCGCGCAGGTTGGCCAGGGCCCGGCGAAAGCTCAGCGCCTCGTCGAACATCTCCTGCAGCAGCGAACGCCCGGCCGGGCCTTCCATCATCGCCGAGGCCACGTCCAGCGAGGCCAGGATGCTGTACTGCGGTGAGGTGGAGATATGCATCATGAACGCTTCATTGAAACGGTCGCGGTCAAGCGCACGGGTGGCGCCATCCTGCACATGGATCATCGACGCCTGGCTGAAGGCAGCCAGCAGCTTGTGGGTGGAATGGGTGCTGAACAGCAGCGGGCCATCGTCGGCCTTGGGCGTGCCCATGGCATAGCGGCCGGTGAAGAAATCGTGGAAGGCGGCGTAGGCGAACCAGGCCTCGTCGAAATGCAGCACCTCGACACTGGCGCCAAGGGCCTGCTTGATCAAGCCCGCGTGGTAGCACAGCCCGTCGTAGGTAGAGTTGGTCACCACCGCCAGCCTGATCTTCGCGGCCCGGCCCTGGGCCAGCGGATGGGCCTGGATCTTCGCCTGGATCGATTCGGCGCTGAACTCGCTGAGCGGGATCGGCCCGATGATGCCCTGTTCGTTGCGCTCCGGGCACAGGTAGATGGGGATGGCGCCGGTCATGATGATCGCGTGCACCACCGACTTGTGGCAGTTGCGGTCCACCAGCACCAGGTCATCGCGCCCAACCATGGCGTGCCAGACGATCTTGTTGGCGGTGGAGGTGCCGTTGATCACGAAAAAAGTGTGGTCGGCGCCAAAATTGCGCGCCGCGCGGGCCTCGGCTTCGGCCAGGGGGCCGGTGTGGTCGAGCAGCGAGCCAAGTTCGGGCACCGAGACCGACAGGTCCGAACGCAGGGTGTTCTCGCCGAAGAACTGGTGGAATGCCTGCCCCACCGGGCTCTTGCGGTACGCCACGCCACCGCCGTGGCCCGGTGTATGCCAGGAATAGTTCGATTGCGCGGTGTGCTGCACCAGTGCCTTGAAGAACGGCGGCAGCAGGCCATCGAGGTAGTTGTGCGCAGCCCGGGCCACCTGGCGAGCGAGAAAGGGCACGGTGTCTTCGAACAGGTAGAGGATGCCGCGCAGCTGGTTGAGCTCGCTCATGGCCTCGGCGGGGGCGTTTTCCAGGGTGACCTGCTCGCCCAGGGCGAAGATCGGCAGGTGCGGCGCACGCAGGCGCGCCAGGCGGATCAGCTCGGCCATGTGTTGCAGCAGGTGGTTGTTGTCACCGGCCCCTTCGGCGCCGATCAACATGCAGGCCAGCCCGTGGTGGGTGGCGGCGACCAGACGCGCCTCGGTGTAGTCGGCGGCGGCGAGGATGCTGAAACCGTCCTGGGCCAGCTCGGCGGCGATGCCGCGCACCCGCTCGCCGGCAACGCTGTCAGCCTTGATCGCCCGGTGGACGATGAGGATGGGGAACTTGAGGTCCTTGTACATCAGGCGGCTACCCTCTCGGGACGGTTTCCCTCAGGGTAGTCGAGCCTGGTGTTGCCGATGCGGACGCTATCGCGGGGTGATCTACCAAGGCTCAGTGTTCAATCCGTGGGAGCGGGCTTGCCCCGCGATGTTTTTGACTCAGCCTGCCGCCGGCTCGGTCAACGCCTGCCACATGGCCGGCCCACCGGCCGACTTGGCGACCGCCGCCAGGCGCTCGGCATGGGCTTGCAGCTCTTCCTCGCTGGCCATGATCACTCGCCCTGGCGCACGGCCGGCGATACGGCGAATCTCGCTGCCGGTACTGCCTTGGCCGTCTTCATCGCCCGCAGCATCACCGGCCAGCGACAGGCTGGTCTGCCCACCGGTCATCGCCAGATAGACGTCAGCCAGCAGTTCCGAGTCGAGCAATGCGCCGTGCAGATCACGGCCGGAGTTGTCGATGCCGTAGCGTTTGCACAGGGCATCGAGGCTGTTGCGCTGCCCCGGGTGGCGCGAGCGCGCCATCATCAGGGTGTCGAGAATCGGGCAGTGCTGCGAGATATCGGCGCGGTCGTGCTGGCCCAGCAGGGCGAATTCGTTGTTGATGAAGCCAACGTCGAACGCCGCGTTGTGGATGACCAGGGTGGAGCCCTGGATGAATTCGAAGAACTCCTCGGCCACATCGGCGAAACGCGGCTTGCCGACCAGGAAGGCATCGGTGATGCCGTGGACGTTGATGGCGCCCTCATCACTCTCGCGGTCGGGTTGCAGGTAGACGTGGAAGTGCCGCCCGGTCAGGCGTCGGCCCACAACCTCGACACAACCGATCTCGATGATGCGGTGGCCGTCGGCCACTGGCATACCCGTGGTTTCGGTGTCGAGGATGATGAACCGTTTGTCTTGCTGCTGCTCCACGCGGGGACTCCAACATGCGGTGCTTGAATTCAGGGCGCGAGTATACCGGACTCGGGGCCGCTTTGCGGCCCTTCGCGGCTAAAGCCGCTCCCACAGTGGACCGCATAGAACCTGTGGGAGCGGCTTTAGCCGCGAAGGGCTGC
>NZ_JBMOWQ010000066.1:0-41802 GCF_049310485.1 Pseudomonas sp. GZD-209 | reverse complement strand
AAACACCCCCCCCAAAGACAACCGACAGACGGCTGTGGGCCTCCCCCCCCCCCGCGAAGGGCTGCGCAGCAGCCCCATATGGATATCAACGCTTAGCGCGCAGCTCTTCGACACCGCGGTTGGCCAGTTGGTCAGCCCGCTCGTTGCCCGGGTGGCCGATGTGCCCGCGCACCCACTTCCAGGTCACCTTGTGGCGGTTGACCTGCTCATCGAGGGCCACCCACAGGTCGGCGTTCTTCACCGGTTCCTTCGCGGCAGTCTTCCAACCGCGCTTCTTCCAGTTGACCATCCACTCGTTGATGCCCTTCATCACGTACTGCGAGTCGGTGGTCAGCACCACCTCGCATTCACGCTTGAGCGCCTTCAACCCTTCGATCGCGGCCATCAGCTCCATGCGGTTGTTGGTGGTTTCGCGTTCGCCGCCCCACAACTCCTTCTCGGCGCCCTTGAACACCATCAGCACGCCCCAGCCGCCCGGGCCAGGGTTGCCTTTGCAGGCACCATCGGTGTAGATCTCGACGATTTCGCTTTCGCTCATGTACCACTCATCTTCAATGCTTTTCGATATCGGGGTTGCTGGCGTTGCGGTTGACCTTGGCCAGCGGCAGCGGCAAAAGCTTGCCCATGGGCTCGCGGCGCTCCTGACGAAGTGGCCGCAGGCCGACCATGATCTTGCGTGCCACCAGCAGGTAGACACCGCCACCGGCCGTCTGCCAGCCACCGGCAATGCGCTCCCAGCCGGCCAGGCGTTGCTGCCAGGCCGCCGAGGCAAGCGGCGGACGATAGCACCCGAAACGGCGTTTCTCCAGCGCGAAGCCCAGCAGGTTGAGCCAGTCGCCAACCCGCGACGGCGGGATGCAGCGCGCCTTGCGCAAGGCGCCGTGGCTGAAGAAATGGCGCATGCCCCAGCTGCTCCAGGGGTTGATACCGACGATCAGCAAGTGGCCACCCGGGCGCACCGCACTGGCCGCTTCGCGCAGCAGGCCATGGGGGGACAGGCTGAAATCCAGGCCATGCTGCAGCACCACCACGTCGGCGGCGTGCTCCGACAGCGGCCAGGCCTGCTCCTCGCAGACGATCTCGACCCCCGGCAGCGGCGCGCCCAGGCGCACGTTGCGTTGCACCTGCGGGGCATTGGGCGGGGCGTCGGCACCGGGGCCGTAATGCACCAGATAGCCGCCGAAGAAGCGGCCGAGCTCTTGTTCGAGCAGTTTCTGTTCTTCCTCGAGCATCAATTGCCCGAGCGGCCCGTTGAACCACTCGCGGGCCAGGCTGATCAGTTCAACCCACTCGGGGTCGGCCTGGGCGAAGGCTTGGTCGGTCATTGCGTTCTCCCTCGAAGGTTCTCCGGCCGCGCCATCGCGGCTAAGATGCCTTCAATGTCCCGGCTTGGCGATACGGATCCGCACCATGATACAGATCGATGCCCTACCCGCTTTCTCCGACAACTACATCTGGTTGTTACAGGATACTGCCAATCGCCGCTGCGCGGTGGTCGACCCCGGTGATGCCGGGCCGGTGCAGGCCTGGCTCGACGCCCACCCAGGTTGGGTACTGACGGATATCCTCGTCACCCACCACCATCACGACCACGTCGGCGGCGTCGAAGCGCTGAAAAAGGCTACCGGCGCCCGCGTCTGCGGCCCTGCCCACGAACGCATCCCGGCCCGCGACCTGGCCCTGGAAGACAACGCCCGCGTGCAGGTGCTGGGGCTCGACTTCGAGGTGCTCGCCATGCCCGGCCACACCCTTGGGCACATCGCCTATTACACTGCGCAACCGGCCACGCCGCTACTGTTCTGTGGCGACACCCTGTTCGCCGCCGGTTGTGGCCGCCTGTTCGAAGGTACACCCGAGCAGATGCACCATTCATTGCAGCGCCTGGCCGCCCTGCCCGCTGCCACCCAGGTGTACTGCACCCACGAATACACCCTGAGCAACCTGCGCTTCGCCCGCGCCGTAGAGCCGCACAACGCGCAGGTTCTGCAGCGGTTCGAAGACGTTACCCGGCTGCGCGCCGACAATCGCATCAGCTTGCCCTCGACCATCGGCCTGGAGCGCCAGACCAACCCTTTTTTGCGCACTGCTGAAACATCCGTTAAAGAAAAAGCAGACGAATGGAAGGGGCTTTCAAACCCCACCCAAGCCACTGTTTTTGCTGCCTTGAGGTCTTGGAAGGACGTGTTCTGATAACCCTGAGATATATCGCGACACAGGTACAAAGGTTGACCCGGCCGGGACCGGTTTCTAGAATCGCCGAACTTTTTTGCCCGGATAACTGTCCCAGCCGATGCCTTCCACTAGCCGCAGAACCTCTCATTCGGTCGCCCTGACGCGACTGGCCCAGATCAGTGCACTGGCGCTGGCCGCCACCCTGGTCGGCTGCCAGAGCACCCGTCAGCTCGACGAATCCGACAGCGTTCGCGCGCACAATTACCAGGCGCGGATCAAGCACAAGCCCGCCCCGCTGCTGGTCAAACCGAAGGAGCAGGCCCCGCAGGACGTCTGGGAGCGCATGCGCCAGGGCTTCGCCCTGCAGGACAACGTCGACGTCAACCCGCGCATCGAGCAGCAGCGCCTGTGGTTCGCCAGCAACCCGTCGTTCCTCGAGAACGCCGGCGAGCGCGGCAGCCTCTACCTGCACTACATCGTCGAGCGTCTGGAAGAGCGTGACATGCCGCTGGAGCTGGCCCTGCTGCCGGCCATCGAGAGCGCCTACAACCCAATGGCCTACTCCCGCGCGCACGCCGCCGGCATGTGGCAGTTCATCCCGTCCACCGGGCGCCACTTCAACCTGCGCCAGACCAACTTCTACGATGGCCGCCGCGACATCACCGCATCGACCAACGCCGCGCTGGATTACCTGAACCGCCTGCACGACATGTTCAACGGCGACTGGCTGCTGGCCCTGGCTGCCTACAACGCCGGCGAAGGCACCGTCAGCCGCGCCATCGAGCGCAACGAACGCCTTGGCCTGCCGACCGACTACTGGAACCTGCCGCTGCCGCAGGAAACCCGCGACTACGTGCCCAAGCTGCTGGCCCTGTCGCAGGTGGTCAACACCCCGCAAGCCTATGGCGTCAACCTCAACCCGATCGCCAACGAGCCCTACTTCGAAGCCGTCGCCATCAGCGAACGCCTCGACCTGTCGCGGGTCGCCGCCTTCGCCGACATCGACGAGGACGAGCTGATCCAGCTCAACCCGGCGTTCAAGAAACGCATGACCGTGGACGGCCCCAAGCAACTGCTGGTACCCACCGCCAAAGCGCAGTTGCTGACCGACCGCATGTCCAACCTCAAGCCCGAGGAGTTGGTCAGCCTGCAACCGAACAAGGCCGTGTTCAATGCGGCCCTGGCCGAGGCCAAGGCGCCGGCGGCGCGCAGCTACCGGGTCAAGCGCGGCGATAACCTGGCCAGCATCGCCAAGGCCAACCGGGTTTCGGTCAAACAGCTGCAGGGCTGGAACAAGATTCGCGGCAACAGCCTCAAGGTCGGCCAGGTACTGGCCCTGCGTGGTGGCAGCGCACCGAGCGCCGCCGCCAACCGGGTAGCCGACTCGAAGCAGCGCTCCACCCAGTACAAGGTGCGCAAGGGCGACTCATACTACCTGGTGGCCAAGCGCTTCAATGTCGAGATGCAGCACCTCAAGCGCTGGAACCCGCGCAGCGGCCATGCGCTCAAGCCAGGGCAGACGCTGACCGTTTACCTGGCGCGTTAACAGCCCAATCGCGGGGGGGGGGGAGGGGGGGGCGGAACAGGAGAGAGGTGGGGGGGGGGGGGGGGAGGCGGAGAATCCCCCCCCCCCCCTCCCTTTACGCCCGGTGGTTGGGGTTTGCCCCCCCCCGCGATGCTTTGAAGGCTGAAGCAAAGCCCCGCGCCGTACCCTTTTTCCATTCCAGACAAGCTGTTACTGTACCCCGACCAAAGCCCAACGCCTTCTGGATCGGATGCCGACTTGATACGTCCCCTCCTGCTGTCCCTCAGCCTGGCCTTGAGCTTCCCCGCCGTCGCGATGGTGAGCGAAAGCCACGGATACGCGCAGTTCGGCACGCTCAAGTACCCGGCCACCTTCACCCACTTCGACTGGGTCAACCCGCAAGCCCCTAAAGGCGGCACCTTGCGGGCCATGGCGTTCGGCACCTTCGACACGCTCAACCCCTATACCTTCAAGGGCTCGAGCCCGGTCACCACGCCCAACTTCCTGCAATACGGCATCAGCGAGCTCAACGAGCCACTGATGGTCGGCACCGGCATGTACGACCCCTCCGGCGACGAACCCACTTCAAGCTATGGCCTGATTGCCCGCAGCGTCGAGTACAGCGAGGACCGCAGCTGGGTGGTGTTCAACCTGCGCCCCGAGGCCCATTTCCACGACGGCACGCCGATCACCTCGGCCGACGTCGCCTTCAGCTATCGCACCCTGCTCAAGGATGGCCACCCGATCTATCGCACCAACCTGCAGGAAGTGCAGCGTGTCGACATCCTCGGCCCCCTGCGCATCCGCTTCGTCTTCAAGCGCGCCGGCAACCCGCTATTGATCCTGCGCCTGGGCGAGATGCCGGTGCTGCCCAAGCATTACTGGCAAAAGCGTGACTTCAAGGCCACCACCTTCGAGCCACCGCTGGGCAGCGGCCCGTACCGCATTACCGAAGTGCAGCCTGGCCGGCGCCTGGTGTTCGAGCGGGTGAAGGACTATTGGGGCAAGGACCTGGCGGTCAACCGCGGCAAGTACAACTTCAAGCGCGTCGAATACGAGTTCTACCGCGACGCCACCGTGGCCTTCGAAGCATTCAAGGCCGGCGAGTTCGACATCTATATCGAGCACCAGGCCAAGAACTGGGCCAACGGCTACAACTTCCCCGCAGTGCGCCGGGGCCAGGTGATCAAGGCGCAGATCCCGCACCAGATCCCCACGCAAACCCAGGGCCTGTTCATGAACAGCCGCCGCGCCACCTTCAGCGACCCTCGGGTACGCCAGGCGCTGGGCCTGATGCTGGACTTCGAGTGGACCAACCGCGCGCTGTTCAGCAGCGCCTACCGCCGCGCCACCAGCTACTACCCCAACAGCGAGTTCGCCGCCAGCGGCCTGCCCACCGGCAAGGAGTGGCTGCTGCTCAAGCCGTTCCGCGACCAACTGCCGGAAAAGCTGTTCACCGAGCCCTACCAGGTCAGCCACACCGATGGCAGTGGCATCAGCCGCCAGACCCTGCGCCAGGCCCTCGATCTGTTCGCCCAGGCCGGCTGGAAGCTCAACGGCCAGCGCCTGGTGGACAGCAAGGGCCAGCAGTTGCGCATGGAACTGCTGCTGGTGAACCCGAACCTCGAACGTATCCTGCAACCTTATGTCGAAAATCTGGCCAGCATCGGCATCGATGCGCGCTTGCGTACCGTCGACCGCGCCCAGTACAAACAACGGCTCGACCAGTTCGATTTCGACATGATCCTGATGACCCTGAACCAGACCCTGAGCCCCGGCCTCGAACAGTGGCTGTACTTCCATTCAAGCCAGGCCGCGACCAAGGGCAGCAAGAACTATGCTGGCGTGAAGGACCCGGTGGTCGACCACCTGCTCGACACCCTGCTCGCCGCCCGCACCCGCGATGACCAGATCGCCGCCGCCCGGGCCCTGGACCGCGTGCTCTCATGGCAGTACTACATGATCCCCAACTGGTACCTGGACAACCATCGCCTGGCCTACCGCAACCGGCTGGCCTTCGTCACCACGCCGCCCTACACCCTCGGGCTGAACAGCTGGTGGATCAAGAAGACTTCGGAGAAAGCCAAATGACCCCGACCCTGCGCCTGGCCTGCAGCCTGCTGCTGGCCTGCCTCACGCTCCCGGCCATGGCCGCCCCGCAACACGCCCTGACCCTGTATGACGAAGCGCCGAAATACCCGGCCAACTTCAAGCACTTCGACTTCGTCAACCCGAATGCGCCCAAGGGCGGCACGTTCCGCCAGTCCAGCTTCGGCGGCTTCGACAGCCTCAACCCGTTCATCAACAAGGGCGTGCCCGCCGACAACGTCGGCAGCATCTACGACACCCTGATGCGCCAGAGCCTGGACGAACCCTTCACCGAGTACGGCCTGGTGGCCGGCAAGATCGAAAAAGCCCCCGACAACAGCTGGGTGCGCTTCTACCTGCGCCCCGAAGCGCGCTTCCACGACGGCCACCCGATGCGCGCCGAGGACGTGGTGTTCACCTTCAACGCCCTGATCAAGGACGGCGCGCCGCTGTACCGCCAGTACTACGGCGACGTCGCCGAGGTGGTTGCCGAAGACCCGCTCAAGGTGCTGTTCAAGTTCAAGCACACCAACAACCGCGAGCTGCCGCTGATCCTCGGCCAGCTGCCGGTGCTGCCCAAGCACTGGTACGAAAACCGCGACTTCAACCGCGGCAACCTGGAAATCCCCCTGGGCAGCGGCCCCTACAAGGTCGCCGACGTGAAGGCCGGCCGCTCGATCCGCTACGAGCGGGTCAAGGACTACTGGGCCAAGGACCTGCCGATCAACCGCGGCTTCTACAACTTCGACGTGATGACCTTCGACTCCTACCGCGACAACACCGTCGCCCTCGAAGCGCTCAAGGCCGGCCAGTTCGACTACGGCCTGGAAGTCAGTGCGAAGAACTGGGCCACCGCCTACGACGTGCCCGCCGTGCGTGATGGCCGGCTGATCAAGGAAGAGCTGCCCAACGGCACCCCCGTCGGCATGCAGGGCTTTATCTTCAACCTGCGCAAGCCGGTGTTCCAGGATGTGCGGGTGCGCCAGGCGCTGAGCCTGCTGCTGGACTTCGAGTGGACCAACAAGCAGCTGTTCAACGGTGCCTACCTGCGCACCGGCAGCTACTTCGAGAACTCGGACATGGCCGCCCAGGGCCTGCCCTCCCCGGCCGAACTGAAAATCCTCGAACCGCTGCGCGGCAAAGTCCCCGATCAAGTGTTCAGCGAGGCCTTCCACAACCCCGTCACCGACGGCAGCGGCATGATCCGCGAGCAGCAGCGCCAGGCCTACAAGCTGCTGCAGGAGGCCGGCTGGAAGATCGTCGACGACAAGATGGTCGACAAGGACGGCAAGCCGCTGAGCATCGAGTTCCTGCTGGCCCAGACCCAGTTCGAGCGCATCCTGCTGCCGTTCAAGCGCAACCTCGCCGACCTCGGCATCGAGCTGAACATCCGCCGCGTCGACGTTTCGCAGTACATCAACCGCCTGCGCTCGCGCGACTAC
Organism: Pseudomonas sp. GZD-209; assembly: GCF_049310485.1. Classification (NCBI taxonomy): domain Bacteria; kingdom Pseudomonadati; phylum Pseudomonadota; class Gammaproteobacteria; order Pseudomonadales; family Pseudomonadaceae; genus Pseudomonas; species Pseudomonas sp. GZD-209. Next base: position 34,575 of record NZ_JBMOWQ010000066.1, on the reverse strand, counting down.
GACATGATCGTCGGCGGCTTCGCGCAATCCAATTCGCCCGGCAACGAGCAGCGCGAGTACTGGTCCAGCGCCGCCGCCGACAACCCCGGCAGCCGCAACTTCATCGGCCTGCGCGACCCAGCCATCGACCAGCTGGTGGAACAGTTGATCAACGCCGATTCGCGCCAGAGCCTGATCGACCACACCCGCGCCCTCGACCGCGTGTTGCTGTGGGGTTACTACGTGATCCCCAACTGGCACATCAAGACCTGGCGCGTGGCCTACTGGAACCACATCGGCCACCCGCAGGTGCCGCCCAGGTACGACATCGGCATCGACACCTGGTGGATCAAGCCAGGCGTCACCCCCGCCGTGACCGACGCCCCTGCGGATGAGGCCAACTGACATGCTGGCCTATATCCTGCGCCGCCTGCTGCTGATCATCCCCACCCTGTTCGGCATCCTGATCATCAACTTCATCATCGTCCAGGCCGCCCCCGGTGGCCCGGTCGAGCAGATGATCGCCAAGCTCGAAGGCTTCGAAGGCGCCACCAGCCGCATCGCCGGCGGCGGTGCCGAAGTGTCGGTGGCCGGCTCCAACTACCGCGGCGCGCAAGGCCTGGACCCGGCCCTGATCGCCGAGATCGAGCGCATGTACGGCTTCGACAAGTCCGCCCCCGAACGGCTGTGGATCATGGTCAAGAACTACGCCCAGCTCGACTTCGGCAACAGCTTCTTCCGCGACGCCAAGGTCATCGACCTGATCATCGAGAAGATGCCCGTGTCGATCTCCCTGGGCCTGTGGAGCACGCTGATCATGTACCTGGTGTCGATCCCGCTGGGGATCGCCAAGGCCGTGCGCCACGGCAGCCATTTCGACGTATGGACCAGCTCGGCCATCGTCGTCGGCTACGCCATCCCCGCGTTCCTGTTCGCCATCCTGCTGATCGTGCTGTTCGCCGGCGGCAGCTACTTCGACTGGTTCCCGCTGCGCGGCCTTACCTCCAACAACTTCGACGAGCTGTCCACCACCGGCAAGGTGCTGGACTACTTCTGGCACCTGGTGCTGCCCATCACCGCGCTGGTGATCGGCAACTTCGCCACCATGACCCTGCTGACCAAGAACAGCTTCCTCGACGAGATCAACAAGCAGTACGTAGTCACCGCCAAGGCCAAAGGCCTGAGCCGCACCCGCGTGCTGTACGGCCACGTGTTCCGCAACGCCATGCTGCTGGTGATCGCCGGCTTCCCCTCGGCGTTCATCGGCATCTTCTTCACCGGCTCCCTGTTGATCGAGGTGATCTTCAGCCTCGACGGCCTGGGCCTGATGAGCTTCGAAGCGGCAATCAACCGCGACTACCCGGTGGTGTTCGGCACCCTGTTCATCTTCACCCTGCTGGGGCTGTTGGTGAAGCTGATCGGCGACCTCACCTACACCCTGGTCGATCCGCGTATCGACTTCGCCAGCCGGGAGCACTGACATGGCCCTCTCCCCCCTCAATCGCCGGCGCTTCGAGCGCTTCAAGGCCAACCGCCGTGGCTGGTGGTCGCTGTGGATCTTCCTGGTGCTGTTCGGCCTGAGCCTGGGCGCCGAGCTGATCGCCAACGACAAACCGGTGGCAGTGCGCTACGACGGGCAGTGGTACTTCCCGGCCTTCAAGCGCTACCCCGAGACCACCTTCGGCGGCGAGTTCCCGCTGGAGGCCAACTACAAGAGCCCGTACATCCGCGAGCTGCTGGCCAAGAAAGACGCCTTCGTGCTGTGGGCGCCGATCCCGTTCAGTTACCAGAGCATCAACTACGACCTCAAGGTGCCCGCCCCCGCGCCGCCCTCGGCCGACAACCTGCTGGGCACCGACGACCAGGGCCGCGACGTACTCGCCCGGGTGATCTATGGCTTTCGCATCTCGGTGCTGTTCGCCCTGACCCTGACCCTGGCCAGCTCCGTCGTCGGCGTGATCGCCGGGGCCCTGCAGGGCTTCTACGGCGGCTGGGTCGACCTGGCCGGCCAGCGCTTCCTGGAGATCTGGTCCGGCCTGCCGGTGCTGTACCTGCTGATCATCCTCGCCAGCTTCGTGCAGCCCAATTTCTGGTGGCTGCTGGGCATCATGCTGCTGTTCTCGTGGATGAGCCTGGTGGACGTGGTGCGCGCCGAATTCCTGCGTGGCCGCAACCTCGAGTACGTGCGCGCCGCCCGCGCCTTGGGCATGCGCAACGGCCCGATCATGTACCGGCACATCCTGCCCAACGCCATGATCTCGACCATGACCTTCATGCCGTTCATCCTCACCGGCGCCATCGGCACCCTCACCGCCCTGGACTTCCTCGGCTTCGGCCTGCCCGCCGGCTCCCCGTCGCTGGGCGAGCTGGTGGCCCAGGGCAAGTCCAACCTGCAAGCGCCGTGGCTGGGCATCAGCGCCTTCGCCGTGCTGGCGGTGATGCTGAGCCTGCTGGTGTTCATCGGCGAGTCCGCCCGCGATGCCTTCGACCCAAGGAAATGACATGAGCCAAGACACCCTGATCGAAGTGCGCGACCTGGCCGTGGAGTTCGTTACCGGCGACCAGGTCAACCGCGTGGTCGATGGCATTAGCTTCGACATCCGCAAAGGCGAAACCCTGGCCCTGGTGGGCGAGAGCGGCTCGGGCAAGTCCGTCACCGCCCACTCGATCCTGCGCCTGCTGCCTTACCCCCTGGCCCGGCATCCCTCCGGCAGCATCCAGTACGACGGCAAGGACCTGCTGCACCTGGGCGAAAAGCCCATGCAGCGCATCCGCGGCGACCGGATCGCGATGATCTTCCAGGAGCCGATGACCTCGCTGAACCCGCTGCACAGCATCGAAAAGCAGATCAACGAAATCCTCCTGCTGCACAAAGGCCTCACCGGCAAGCAAGCCACCGCGCGCACCCTGGAGCTGCTGGAACTGGTCGGCATCCCCGAGCCGCACAAGCGTTTGAAAGCCTTGCCCCACGAGCTGTCCGGCGGCCAGCGCCAGCGCGTGATGATCGCCATGGCCCTGGCCAACGAACCCGAACTGCTGATTGCCGACGAGCCCACCACGGCGCTCGACGTGACCGTGCAGTTGAAGATTCTCGACCTGCTCAAGGAGCTGCAGGCGCGCCTGGGCATGGCCTTGCTGTTGATCAGCCACGACCTCAACCTGGTGCGCCGCATCGCCAACCGCGTGTGCGTGATGCAGTGCGGCAAGATCGTCGAGCAGGCCGATTGCGCCACGCTGTTCAGCAAGCCGCAGCACCCTTATACGCAGATGCTGATCAATGCCGAACCCAGCGGCGCGCCGGCAGCGAACGCCGAAGGGGCGCCGTTGCTGGAGGTGAAGGACCTGAAGGTGTGGTTCCCGATCAAGAAGGGGCTGCTGCGCCGCACCGTGGACCATGTGAAGGCCGTGGATGGGGTGAACTTCAGCCTGCCCCAGGGGCAGACCCTGGGGATTGTTGGCGAGAGTGGATCCGGCAAGTCCACCCTGGGCTTGGCCATCTTGCGGTTGATTTCCAGCCAGGGCGGCATTCGCTTCCACGGGCAGAACCTGGAGGGGTTGAACCAGAAGGAAGTGCGGCCGCTGCGGCGGGAAATGCAGGTGGTGTTCCAGGACCCCTTTGGCAGCCTGAGCCCGCGCATGTGCGTGGCGGATATCGTTGGCGAAGGGTTACGGATTCACAAGATCGGCACGCCGGCCGAGCAGGAAGCGGCGATTGTGGCGGCGCTGGAGGAAGTGGGGCTGGATCCGCGTACGCGGCACCGGTATCCCCATGAGTTTTCCGGCGGGCAGCGGCAGCGGATTGCGATTGCTCGGGCGTTGGTGTTGAAGCCGGCGCTGATTTTGTTGGATGAGCCGACGTCGGCGCTGGATCGGACGGTGCAGCGACAGGTGGTGGAATTACTTCGGAATTTGCAGGTTAAGTACAACCTGACGTACCTGTTCATTAGCCATGATTTGGCGGTGGTGAAAGCGTTGAGTCATCAGTTGATGGTGATCAAGCATGGGCAGGTGGTGGAACAGGGGGATGCGCGGGCGATCTTTGATGAGCCCAAGCATGGGTATACGCGGCAGTTGTTGGAGGCGGCGTTTTTGGGCACAACATCGATTGCCTGAAACTGGCCCCTTTCAGGAACCACGGTCTTGCTCAAAATCTAAATTGCTCGCGCGGTCCCTGTAGGAGCGGCTTTAGCCGCGAACACCGGCGTAGCCGGTGCCAGTCACCGCGTCGCTTGTTTCGCGGCTAAAGCCGCTCCCACAGAAATCGCGTTTACCGGGCCGGCCAATATCAATGCAACATCTGCAACTGCTGACTTTGCTACCCGTCACGAAAAATCAGATTAAAGCCCTTACTTGTAGTCCATTTCCCAAACATACTCCTGCCGCCTTTTTTCCGTTGCGGTCGCTTTGGCAGCCCCCTAGTCTCGGCGAGTCGCTGAGTTCAGCGATCGACTTTGACAGGTCGCGACGGTATTAAGCTTACGGCTAGCCTTCAATGGTGGCTGTACGTGCGGGCACGCTTGCGTGCGCCGGAACTTTGCTTATTCCGCCGGTCTGTCAACCCACGTACAGCTGCCACCCTTCTGTTTGACAGCAGTCAGGTGACCGCCTTTTAAAGGAATAAGGTCATGTTGAAGATTGTCCCCGATCCACCCCACAACCATCACTCCCTCGAAGACACCCTCGTCCAGGCCACGGAGTACGCCCTGTGCGCTCAGGCCGTGGCGCATCAGGCCATTTCGGTCCAGCAGCCCAGGTCACACGCGTCGATTCTGATCATGGCGTTGATGCATGAGATCGAGGCGCTGCGGGTGCTGCTCGAGTCGGCGTTGATTCAGGTGCAGATGCCGCAGATGGAGCGCCGGGCGTTCCACTAGGCCGTTGGTCATGTGTCGCCTGAGCTGGCGCTATCGCGGGGCAAGCCCACTCCCACGCCACCCCCAGCCCGCAGGGTTATGCCTGCATCCGTGGGAGCGGGCTTGACCCGCGATAGGGCCCGCCCAGGCATCGATCATTTCAGGGAAAGTGAGCAATGAACACAGACGACACCACGCCCCGCACCACTGCGGGCAAGACCAAGTTCTATCAAGGCGAAGGGGTGACCGCCCCGCTGTTTTGCATCGAGCCCGGCATCCCCTGCCAGCATGCGCGGGACCAGGCCTCGGAGTTGATGGGCTGCGTGCGGGACCTGACCATCGCCGGGATCATGGAGGAAAAGCCGCAACTGCTCTGGGCATCGTATTACCTGAGCGCGCTGGCCAAGGCGCTGATGGATGATGCCGAGTTGGGGATGAAGCACTGAGCTTGCGCATCTGCTTTGGCTGCGGCTTTACGGTGAGAGAGGCGGCGCCTGCCTTGGTGCATGACTCAAGACAGGCGCAGCGGCATCCGCGCGCACCACGATACCGCGTCGTGCCAACAAGGCGGACCAGGTGATGGCACAGGAAAGACTGGCCCGAAACAGATGTGGGAGCGGGTTTACCCGCGATGCGCCGCGCGGGCGGCGCTCGATTTCATAGGCGCTGCAAAGATACCGGCAGACACCTGGTGGCCCTCACTCGATATCCCGGCATGCACCTGGTAGCCCATACCAAATCCTGATTTTCCAGGGCCCGCAGCGTGACACCCAAGCGCCTGCCTTGGGATGGCATGTGCGCCACCAGGTGCATGACGACGGATTTGCAGCGTTCTCAAGATCGAGCGCCGCCCGCGCGGCGCATCGCGGCGCAAGGCCGCTCCTACATCTGTTTCGGGCCAGTCACGTCTGTGAAGTCACCGCTGTCCGCCTTGTTGGCATGACGCGGTATCGCGGTGCGCGCTGATGCCGCTGCGCGTGTCTTGCGTCATGCGACACTCCCACGCCATAACCTCCACGGCACCCCAACAAATGTACGGCTACAGTGATCGCTGAGAACAGCACCTGCGAATGGCCCGGGGAGCATGTGTCAGCGCACCACCCGCTGTAACTTGCGCTGCATCCTGCACGAAAAACCCGTTACTCACGCCCATGCCCAGTGCGGTTCAAAGCCCAGGCAACTAGTGGCAAAGGAGAACGGACAATGCCCAAGAAAATCATCATCTCGTTTGACGGCACCTGGAACACACCGGATGTGAAGTCCGAAATCAAAGGCAGTAAAAGCACCAACGTGTGGAAGTTGCACGCAGCCCTGCTCCCACGCGACAAGGACGACACCGTCCAGCACAAATGGTACGACCAAGGCGTTGGTACCGACTGGTACGACCGCATCAGCGGGGGTGCCTTCGGGGTGGGGCTTTCAGAAAAGATCCTCGACGGCTATCGCCACCTGGCAAGCACCTACGAACCGGGTGACCTGGTCCATATCTTCGGCTTCAGCCGGGGCGCCTACACGGCGCGCAGCCTGGTGGGCCTGATCCGTAACGCAGGGCTGCTCAAGCCCGAACACCTCGATCTGGCCCGTGAGGCCTATGGCCTGTACCGCACCCGCGACGAAGGCGCCGACTCGGACAGCGCGCAACTGTTTCGCAGCAACTTCTCACGCACCATCACCATCCACATGCTGGGCATCTGGGATACCGTCGGAGCTCTTGGTGTACCGCTGGAGTCCTTCGACTGGTTCAACAAGTCGTACTACGAATTCCATGACACCGAACTCAGCTCGATCGTCCACAACGCCTTCCACGCGCTGGCGATCGATGAATGGCGCAAGAACTACCAGTGCACCCTGTGGGACCCGAAAAGCAAACCCAACCAACGTGTAGAGCAAGTCTGGTTCTCCGGTGCCCACGCCAATATCGGCGGTGGCTACCCGGACAGCAGCCTCTCGGATATCGCCCTTGCGTGGATGATCAACAAAGCGGCCGAATGTGGCCTTGCAGTCGACACCAGCAAGATCCCCAGCCTGCCCACTACGACACTGCCGATCACCAACTCCTACAAACAGTTCCTCGGCGGTGCCTACAGCCAGTTCAACCCACCCTACTACCGGGATATCGGGCAAACACTGTTTGGCCGGGAGGCCATCGACCCAAGCGTCGAAGACCGGCTGAAGCACGAGGCGGATTACAAGCCGAAGAACACGGTCGGCCCGAACTTGGTCGGCAGTTTCACGCCGGTCGGCAAGGTCAGGTGATGCTGACGCAAGCACTCTTCACCAACCCAAGTACATGCACCGCCCTCTACAGTAAGGGAGCTGTCAGGATGAAGCGAGATGATTTCATTTTATTACTTGCAGGGCTCGGTGGCGTCGCTGCAATCGTTGCACTCACTGCCCCCCTGATATGGACGATGATTCAGCCTAAACCTATAAAACCTACAGGAAAACCCACAGCTTTCGTGTACGACTACCCTTGGGGCGAGCTGGCAGGCGAGCGCCATTGGTCGCAAGTAGAAACCGGAGGGTGGCGAGAAGTGTATCCGGATGGCAAGACGGTGAATTACTTCAAGGAGGTGCGGCGGGAAAAACTCGAGCGATGCGGGGGCACCGTTGTTGAACGCGAGGACGGTACCAACTTCAAAATCCTGATTGCAGACAGAGACTGCGAAAAAATGTGGCTATTTTATCAGATCGGTGATGGAGCATGGAATTTCATGGGTGCAATGAAGTCCGTAAAATAACTGTAGCCAAGGGCAGTTCGCATCCTTGGACTGAAACGCTGTAAGCCCTCACCCAAGTCTGGGCCAAAAGCATAGCTATTGACGCCTCTATTCAGAATAATTCTAACCGTGTGTGCGCCCTCCCCATTGCCGTGTCTATATTTTCACCTATAGCTGACAGGCAGACGGAGAACATCCATGGATCACGACAACCAGCAGGCCATCGATGCCTTGGCCAAAGGGCTTATAACATTACATGCACCAGAAGAAATCGACTACTTCGAACAGCTTAAGCAGCAATCAAACGAAGTAATTCAAGATGACGATGCCTTCGCATTTGGTGTAGCAGAGGTAGTACCTGCGATAACCCCTATTGCGCTCATGATCGCCACAACAGCCGTAAATTTTCTGCTTGAAACCATGGGTGAAGTCGGGACGGATATTATGAAGGAAAAGTACAAAAGCTGGGCTCGCGGACTGTTTTCGGCCAGCCCGAAAATTGCTCCGACACTTACAGAGGTGCAAAAGGAGGCGCTGACAAAAGCATTGCTCGCAGCTGCGCTACGGTCGGGGGTTAAGACCGATCTGGCGGTGAAGCTGTCCTCCAAGTTCATAGACAACGTTCTCTAACTTTATGCAGGGCCTGACGATGCCCACGTTGAACCCCGACGCATTCCCAAGCGCCACGAACCAGAGGTTCTCGGTATTTATCCTGACAGTTGGGGCGCAAGCCTGGATTTTAGGAGACTGGTACGCCAACTTCCTGCCCCCTCCTTTTAATGCAATTGAGGACGTATATATCTCAGCACTCGCCTGCACCTACTCGTTCTTCATGGCATATTTGATCTACCTGCTACATCCAAAAATGATCACCAGAAGAGAAAAGCTAACAGAATTATGCTCCAACACCCACCCACAAATTTACAGAACTCTCGAGAAGCTAGCACAAATAACGGGATGCCAGACACCCAGAGTATTAAGATCTGAAAATCTCAGACGGCAATCCGCAAAAGTGTTTGGAATTGGTAAAAATAAAATACTGAAACTAGATGGCGGATTGATCCTCTTGAGGGCACGTGACCCTGATAAATTCGAAGCAATCATCCTCCATGAGTTGGCGCACATCAAGTACAGAGACATCTTTAAAGGATACTATGCAAGATGCCTTTTCTGGGTTGCATTCATTGCAACAATTCCAATCATCCTTTTTCGAGGCATTGGCTACATCATTCAATTCATCAACGTCTACCCGCAAATGCTTATACATCTGGATACAGGGAACTATAAATGGTTTGCACTGTGGCACCTGCAGAATATCCCCAATTTTGTATCCAGCATTGCGCCATTTTTGTTCATGCAGTTCATATTGACCATCGAATACTGCTCAATACTTAGAGCCCGGGAGCATCACGCCGACTGGGCAGCCAGCGTACATGGCGCGCGGGATACTTTACTTTCCATTTTTGAAAGCAGCCAAACGCCATCAGTAGCAAAAGGCGCTGACATATTCAAACGACACCCTACCCTATCAAAACGAGCGAATTTCATCACTGAACCGGCGAAGGCAGCCTTCGAAACAAACGGGCTAGATGCCTTTCTAACCGCTTACGCCGTCTGCTCTATTTTTCAGATCACCGTGCTCGCAACCGAATTACTTTCAGCTATAACAGGAAAAGATTGGTCAGAAAATTTTGACGCCCTCCTGACCACGCTACCCCTGCTGATAATCGGAAACATATACGCCGCCATCATCTGGTCTAGGATGATTCAAAAATTCTCCACCGGAGAATGGCTTACAAAAAGCCAATGGAAGACTAGAACTTTTCACTTCCTCCAACTGTCCACTTACGCCGCCCTAGGCGCCCTCTCCGGCGCAATTTTCTGGCCAGAAGAATTCTACAGCGCCATCACCCTCCCCAAGTTGGCAAGCTCATTTCAGAGCGGCCTATATTTTCTACCAGCCCTTTTGATATCCGCTTACTTCTGCTCAGTTTTCACCGTATTCGGCATTGCACGCTCAGAGGGAGAAAGCAAACCAAAATCGCTTTTCATTATTGGCCACTTAATCACCCTGTGTGGATTTAACGCAGGCATGCTATATTCCGGATACTGGCTAAGAACACCAACCACGACCGAAGCATTTGACTCACTTGGCATACCATTACTACAATTTACAATCATCGGCTTGGCGCAACTCCTAATCTACATGACCATATTGGTTGGCCTTTTTAAACTGTTCATGCGCCGACGAAGCAGAGTATCCCCTGATGCCCACGCGCCTGCATGGCTGTTGATTCCTGAGCGTTAGCGGCGAAGAGTACCTGACGCCACCTGTTGCCCTTTTACCGCACCGCGCAACGCCTTGGCTTCAGACTGAACGAGATCAGCAGCAACGTGGAGCAGCTGTGGCACGTAGCGAATCCCGACCAGGCTGTACAAGCGCTTTTGCGCGACAAGCTGGTGCAGGTGGAGCAGCGGCTCGAAGACCTGCAGCAATTGCGGGACACCTTGCGGCAGCGGCTGAAACTGGCGTGTCCATTACGGCCCGAGCAAGGCTGAGGACATGTGAAAGGGATGTTCCAGCGCCGTCGGCGAACCCACGCGGTATTTCCAAAGGAAACCACCGCCGCCACCGAACCTCAACTCAACTGGGCAATCAGCACCGCATTGGTGTAGATCAGGCTGCCATCGCTGGCCCGATGCCCCACCAGGTGAAACTGCCCGCGCTCATCATCACTCAGATAGACCCGCAGACGGCAGTCTGACAACGGTCCATAGCCTTCCGGCAGCATCAGGTTCAGCGTGCCCATGTCGACATCGACCATGGCTTCGGGCTCGTGGCTCCGTTGCAGGCGCTCTTCGACCTGCTCCAGCAACGTATGGGTCGGGCCTTGGATGTCGAAGTGGATGTCGCCCACCGGGGTGGAGCGGCGATCACCATTGCCTTTGCACCAACCTTCTATCGTCAGGGTACTCATGGCCAATCCTCCTGCTATGGAGCGTTCTCAAACTCCAATGCAGTTGTTGACCCAACCCCCGCTCGATTCGTTCCGACGGGCTCAGCCCCCCTTCGCCAGCGCCGCCTCCATCTCCCGCGCCTGAGACCGCAGCGCCTGGCAAAACGGCTCCACCACAACCGATGCAGGTCGATGTTCGGGCCGGATCAGCATCACCTGGTAGGGCACCGAGATACTCAACCGCCGAATCGGCAACCCACCCTGCCCCGCCTCCAGCCCACTCAAAGGGTTGATGATCGCCACCCCCAACCCCTGCCGGACCATGGCACACACCGAGGCCGCGCTGGTGGTCTCGATCACCGTGCGCCGGTTCACCCCGGCAGCGCGAAAGTGCTGGTCGAGCTGCTGGCGGTAAGTATCCAGGCTGGCCAGGTTGATGAAATCGACCTCGTCGAAATCGCTCAGCTCGAGAACGGCTTTGGCCTGCAATGGGTGCCCCTGGGGCAGCACGCAGACCATATCAGCGCTGAACAGCAACTCGCCCACCGCGCCACGCGGTACCTGCTCGACTTCGGTCAGACCGAGGTCGTGCTGCTGGGCGACCAGCGATTCTTCCAACAGCGGCGACTCCTGGGCAGTGATGCTCACGCTCACGCCCCGGTGTTGCTGATGGAAGCGCTGGCAGGCCCTGGGCAGCAGGGTTTGCGAGAACAGCGGCAGGCAGGTAATGGCCAGCCGGCCTTGCTCGAAGTTGCGGATGGCCTGGGCGAAGCGGTCGATGCGTTCCAGCCCGACGAAGGCGCGCTCGACCTCGTCGATCAGCAGCAGGGCCTGGGCGGTGGGCGCCAGGCGCCCGCCTTCGCGGTCGAACAGGTTCAGGCCGGTGACCTGCTCCATGCGCGCCAGTTCACGGCTGACGGTGGGCTGCGAAGTGAACAGCAGCCGGGCGGCGCCGGTGACGCTGCCGGCGGCCATGATGGCGCGGAACACTTCGATGTGGCGGACTGAGAGTTTCATGGGGGTACACAGCCTGAGGTATGGACGCGGTGTCGTGAGAGCGGCTCGTGGGAGCGGTGTCGTGGGAGCGGGCTTGCCCCGCGATGCAAGCAACGCGGTGCATGGCACCGGCCATGCCGGTGATCGCGGGGCAAGCCCGCTCCCACGCACATGCACATGCACATGCACATGCACATGCACATGCACATGCATATCAAATATGAATAGACTGAATAAAAATAGCTATTTTTGTGAATCAATCAACTCATTCAAGATCGGTGCATCCATTACAAGGAACACCACCATGAGCACCCCCTCCACCCTCCTGGCCGACGCCGTCCGCCAACACGGCTCGCCCCTGTGGGCCTACGATGCGCAAACCATCGGCCAGCGCATCGACCAGCTGCTGCAGCACTTCGACACCGTCCGTTTCGCACAAAAAGCCAACCCCAACCTGCACGTGCTGCGCCTGATCCGCGAACGCGGCCTGGTGCTCGATGCGGTCTCGCTGGGTGAAATGGAGCGTGCCTTCGCTGCGGGCGCGCAGGTAACTGGCGAGCCGGCCGGGGTGGTGCTGACCTGCGACGTGCTGGACCAGCCGACCCTGGCGCGGGTGGTCGAGACCGGTATCGAAGTGAACGCCGGTTCCATCGACATGCTCCACCAACTGGGCGAACGCTCCCCCGGGCACCGGGTGTGGCTGCGCATCAACCCAGGGTTCGGCCACGGCCACAGCCGCAAGACCAACACCGGTGGTGAAAACAGCAAGCACGGTATCTGGCACGAGCAACTGCCCGAGGCGCTGGCCTGTGTGAAGCAGCACGGCCTGCACCTGGTCGGCGTACACATGCACATTGGCTCGGGGGTGGATTACCAGCACCTGGAGCAGGTGGCCGGGGCCATGGTCGGGCTGATCGGCCAACTGGGCATGGACATCGAAGCCTTCTCCATCGGCGGCGGGCTGTCCACGCCTTACCGCCAGGACGACCAGCCGGTGGACCTGCAGTGCTATGCCCGCACCTGGGCAGTGGCGCGGGCGGAGATCGAAGCGATGCTCGGCCACCCCGTGCGCATGGAGATCGAACCGGGGCGCTTCCTGGTGGCGGAGTCGGGCTACCTGGTGGCCGAGGTGCGCGCCGTCAAGCAGATGGGCAACAACCACTACATCCTGGTGGACGCCGGCTTCAACGACCTGATGCGCCCGGCAATGTATGGCGCCTATCACCGCATGAGCCTGTTCGATGCCGTGGGGCGGCCCGTCAATCGCCCGCTGCAACCGACCGTGGTGGCCGGGCCGCTGTGCGAGTCCGGGGATGTGTTTACCCAGGACGATCAGGAGCTGACGCCCCAGGTGCTGCCGCAAGCCAAGGTAGGTGACCTGCTGGTGATTCACGATGCCGGGGCCTACGGCGCGTCCATGTCGTCGAACTACAACAGCCGGCCGCTGTTGCCGGAGTTCCTGATCGAGCAGGGTCAGTTGCGCATGATCCGCCGGCGGCAGACTGTGCAGGAGCTGCTGGCATTGGAGCTGGGTGTCTAACACTCAGTAATGCGATACGCGCTGATGTGAACATCGTGGGAGCGGCGGTGCGCCGCTGCGACTTGCCCCGCGATTACCGGCAAAGCCGGTGCCATAACGCCCCGGGCATTCATCGCGGGGCAAGCCCGCTCCCACGTGTCCTCGCTACGGCTGCGCTGGCGCCACCAATCGATACCCCACCCCCGCCTCGGTAATGATGAACCGTGGCGCCGTGGGGTCATCCCCCAGCTTCTGGCGCAAGTGCCCCACCACAATCCGCAGGTAATGCGTGTCGTCGGTGTGGGTCGGCCCCCAGATATCCTTGAGCAACTGCTGCTGGGTAATCACCCGCCCCGGGTGCCCGGCCAGCTGCGCCAGCAACGCGTATTCCTTGCGCGTCAGCGCCACCTCCAACCCCTCCAACGTCACCTTGCGAAAGGCAAAATCCACCACCAGCGGCCCAAAACTGGCCGTCGCGGTTGCACTGCCCACCTGCGGTGCCTGGCGCAGCAACGCGCGCACGCGGGCGAGGAATTCCTGGATGCCGAAGGGCTTGGTCACGTAGTCGTTGGCGCCGCCATCCAGCGCATCGACCTTCTGCACTTCACTGGCACGCACCGACAGCACCATCACCGGCACCGTGCTCCATTCGCGCAGTTCGCGCAGCACTTGCTGGCCGTCCATGTCCGGCAGGCCGAGGTCGAGCACCACCAGGTCAGGCTTGCTCAAGGCGGCCTGGGCCAGGCCTTCACTGCCGGTACCGGCTTCGATCACCTTGTAGCCCTGGGACGCCAGGCTGATGCGCAGGAACTTGCGGATCTGCGGTTCGTCGTCGATCACCAGCAGGGTGGCGGCTTGGCTCATGGGGCTTCACTTTCGCTATCGGGTTGGGTGGGCAGCGGCAAGCATAGTGTGATGCAGGTGCCGTGGCCATCGAGGCCCTCGCCCACCAGGATGCGCCCGCCGTGGGCGCCGATCATGCCCTGGCAGATCGCCAGGCCCAGCCCGGTGCCCTGCCCGCCGCGGTCACCGCGGGCGGCGGTGTAGAACATGTCGAAGATCTTTTCGCGCTCGTCCTCGGGGATGCCCGGGCCCTGGTCGCTGACGGCGAAGCACAGTTGCTCGTCCTGCACCTTCACCTGCAAGTCGAGCCGCCCTTGTGGCGGCGAGAAGCGCGCGGCGTTTTCCAGCACGTTCACCAGCGCCTGCTCGATCAGCGCGGCATGCACGAACAGCAGCGGCAGCTCGCCGGGCACATCGGTGTGCACGCGCAGCGGCGCCAGCACCACGCGCAGGCGGTTGAGGGCGCTGCCGACGATATCGGCGGGGGCCACCCAGTCGCGGGCAAGCTTGAGGCTGCCGTGGCCGAGGCGGGTCATGTCCAGCAGGTTCTGGATATAGCGGTCCAGGCGCTCGGCTTCGTCGCGGGTGCCTTCAAGCAATTCGCGGCGGTCGTCCGGGGGGATGGCGTCGCCCAGCGCCAGCAGGCTGTCGATGCTGCCGCGCATGGACGTGAGCGGGGTGCGCAGGTCATGGGACACCGAGGCGAGCAAGGCGCTGCGCAGTTGCTCGGTTTCACCGTGCAGGCGCGCGGCCTCCAGTTGCTCGCCCAAGCGGGCGCGGGCCAGGGCCTGGGCCAGGGGCTGCGCCAGGGCCATCAACAGGCGGCGGCGTTGGGCAGCCATGGGTTCACCGTTGCGCGGGCGCACGCCGAGCAAGGCCAGGGGTTGCTCCTCCACGGCCAGCGGCCACCACCACCAACGGCCGTGGGGCAAGGTGTCGCTGCCAAAACCTGCGGCCTGGCCGTGTTGCCAGGCCCATTCGGCGGCGGCGCGTTCGTTGTCGGTGAAGGCCGGCGCATCGCCGCTGGCGACTTGCAGCAGGCCGTCGGCGCTGCGTTCGAGCAGGCACACCTGCACGTCCTGCCAACCGTTCAGGTGCTGGCCGGCGGCGCTGAACACGGCCTGGCGATCGGTGGCCACGGTCAGCCGGCGCGACAGGTCGAGCAACTGGTTGGTCTGCGCCTGGGTTTCGCGCAGGGCCTGCAACTGGCGGCGCTGGCGGGCAGCGAGGTTGCCGGTGAGCGCGGCCATCAACAGGAAGAACACCAGGGTCAGGACGTCTTCTTCGCGCTGGATGCTGAACGAGAAGTTCGGCGGGATGAACAGGAAGTCGTAGGCGAGGAACGACAGCACCGCGCAGGCCAACGCCGGGCCAAGGCTGCTGCGCACCGCCACCAGCAGCACGGCGGCGAGGAACACCAGCGAGATATTGGGCAGCGCCAGCACGCTGGACACCGCCCATGACAGGCCGGCGGCCAACACCGTGGCCACCAGCGCCAGCAGGTAGTGGCGCCACACCCACACGCGCTTGGCCGCAGCGCTGGCCGGTTGTGGCTGGGCGTCGCGGTCGAGCACGTTGATTTCCAGGCCATGGCTTTCGCGCAGCAGGCGCGCCGCCACGCCGGCACCGAACAAGCGGCGGCGCAGCAGGTCGCGGGACTGGCCCACCAGCACCAGGCTGGCGCGGCGTTCGGCGGCGTGCTGGATCAGCGTGCGGGCCACCTCCCCTGCCCTGAGCAGCACCACTTCACCGCCCAGCCGTTCGGCCAGTTGCTGGGCGGCCTGCAGGCGATGACGGGCGGTTTCGTCGCGCAGGCGGCCGTTGTCGACGTGCACCACGCTCCACGGCAAATGGCGGCGTTGCGCAACGCGGCTGGCATGGCGCACCAGGCGCTCGGCCTGGTCGTCGCCGTCGATGCCGACCAGCAGCCGGCCGCGCAGGGCCGGCGCTTCCTGGCCACGCTGGCGGTAGCCGCTGGCCAGGTCCGCATCCACCTGGGCGGCGGCGGTCTGCATGGCCAGCTCGCGCAGGGCGGTGAGGTTGGTCTGGGAGAAATAGGCGTCGATGGCGGCGCGGGCCTGCTCGGGCACATAGACCTTGCCCTCGCGCAGGCGCTCCAGCAGTTCGCGCGGCGGCAGGTCGATCAGCACCAGTTCGAAGGCTTCCTGCAGCACCCAGTCGGGCAGGGTTTCGCGCACCAGCACGCCAGTGATGTCGCGCACCTTGTCGTTGAGGCTTTCCAGGTGCTGGACGTTGACCGTGGTGTACACGTCGATGCCGGCGGCCAGCAGTTCCTGCACGTCCTGCCAGCGCTTGGCGTGGCGGCTGCCGGGGGCGTTGCTGTGGGCCAGCTCGTCGACCAGCACCAGCGGGGGCTTGGCCTTGAGCAGACCATCGAGGTCCATTTCTTCGAGCAGCACGCCACGGTATTCGCTGCGCAGCAACGGTTGCTGGAGCAGGCCACCGAGCAGGGCCTCGGTTTCGGCGCGACCGTGGGTTTCGACCACCCCGGCCACCACCTGCACACCCTGGCGCTGCTGGGCGTGGGCGGCCTGGAGCATGGCGAAGGTCTTGCCGACCCCGGGCGCGGCGCCGAGGAATACCTTGAGCCGGCCCCGGCCTTCGCGGGGCAGGCCGGCCAACAGCGCGTCGGCGCGGGTGGGGTTGCTCATGTTCGATCCTTTGGTTGTGCGGTGATCGGTGGCGCCTGTAACGGCCATCGCGGGGCAAGCCCGCTCCCACGCAATTCTTTGGATGCGTGGGAGCGGCGGTGCGCCGATGCGACTTGCCCCGCGATGGGTCCGGTCATTTGCCAGCTATGGGTGCCAAACGCTCAAGCGCCTGGTTCAGCGCCAGCACATTGACCACCGGCGGCCCGACCAATGGGCGAAGGGTGGCGTCATTCACCAGCACTTGCAAGCGCTCCACCGGCACCTGCCGCGCCGCCGCCACACGCGCCAGCTGGTAGGCGATGGCCTGCGGCGGCAGGTGCGGGTCCAGGCCGCTGCCGGAGGTGGTCAGCAGCGCCAAGGGCACCGGCCCTTGCTGCGCCTGGTATTGCGCGGCGGCCTCGCCCTTGACCCGCTCGGCCAACGCGGGGTTGCTCGGCGACAGGTTGCTCGCGCCGCTGGCCACGGTGGCATACGCCCCCGCCGAGGGCCGCGACTGGAACCAGCCATCGCCCTTGAACTCCTGGGCGATCAGCGCCGAGCCGCGGACTTCACCTTTGTCATCACGCACCAGGCTGCCATTGGCCTGGTCGGGGAACGCCACCTGGGCAATCCCGGTCACCGCCAGCGGGTACAAGGCACCGGTGACCACGGTCATCAGCAGGATCAGGCTCAAGGCCGGGCGTACATAAGCAGTCATGTCAGTCTCTCCTTCAAACCAGGTGCAGGGCGTTGAGCAGCAGGTCGATCAGCTTGATCCCGGCGAACGGCACAAGGATCCCGCCCAGGCCGTAGATCAGCAGGTTGCGCCGCAGCAGGTGGGCGGCGCTGGCGGCCTGCACCCGCACCCCGCGCAGGGCCAGGGGGATCAGCACGATGATGATCAGCGCGTTGAACACGATGGCCGAGAGGATCGCGCTCTGCGGGCTGGCCAGCTGCATCAGGTTGAGCACGCCCAGTTGCGGGTAGATGGCGGCGAACAGCGCCGGCAGGATGGCGAAGTACTTGGCCACGTCGTTGGCAATGGAGAAGGTGGTCAGCGCGCCACGGGTGACCAGCAGCTCCTTGCCCACCTGCACCACGTCCAGCAGCTTGGTCGGGTCGCTGTCGAGGTCGACCATGTTGGCGGCCTCGCGGGCGGCCTGGGTGCCGTCGTTCATGGCCATGCCCACGTCAGCCTGGGCCAGGGCCGGCGCGTCGTTGGCGCCGTCGCCGCACATGGCCACCAGGCGGCCGTCGTTCTGCTCCTGGCGGATGCGCGCCAGCTTCTTCTCCGGGGTGGCTTCGGCGAGCACGTCATCCACGCCGGCCTCGGCGGCAATGGCCGCGGCGGTCAGCGGGTTGTCGCCGGTGACCATCACGGTGCGGATGCCCAGCTTGCGCAGCTCGGCGAAGCGCTCACGGATGCCGGGCTTGACCACGTCCTTGAGGTGGATCACGCCGAGCAGGCGCTTGTCGACGCACACCAGCAGCGGTGTACCGCCGCTCTGGGCAATGCGCTCCACTTCACGGGCCAGGGGCACCGGCATTTCCAGGCGTTGCATGCCGACGAAGGCCAGCACCGCATCGACGGCACCCTTGCGGTAGCGGTGCTGCTGGAAGTCGATGCCCGACAGGCGCGTCTCGGCGCTGAAGGCGATGGCCTGGTACTGGCTGCTCGAGGGTTCAGCGAAGTCATGCAGCTGGCGCAGGTACTCGACGATGGACTTGCCTTCGGCGGTGTCGTCGGCCAGCGAGGCGAGCAAGGCGCCCTCCCCCAGTTCCTTGGCGGTCACGCCCGAGGCGGCATGCAGGGCACTGCAGCGACGGTTGCCGAAGGTGATGGTGCCGGTCTTGTCGAGCATCAGCGTGTGCACGTCGCCGGCCGCCTCCACCGCGCGGCCGGAGCGGGCGATCACGTTCAGGCGCACCAGGCGGTCCATGCCGGCGATGCCGATGGCCGACAGCAGGCCACCGATGGTGGTGGGGATCAGCGTCACCAGCAAGGCGGCGAGGAAGATCAGCGGCAGGCTGCCACCGGCGAAGCGGGCGAACGGCTGCAGGGTCACCACCACGATCAGGAAGATCAGGGTGAGGCCGATCAGCAGGATGTCCAGGGCGATCTCGTTGGGGGTTTTCTGGCGCTTGGCGCCTTCGACCAGGGCGATCATGCGGTCCAGGGTCGATTCGCCGGGGTTGCTGGAGATGCGGATCAGCAGCCAGTCGGAGACCAGCCGGGTGTTGCCGGTGACGGCCGAGCGGTCGCCGCCGGACTCGCGGATCACCGGCGCGGACTCGCCGGTGATGGCAGCCTCGTTGACCGCAGCGATGCCTTCGAGCACCTCGCCGTCACCGGGGATCATCTCGCCGGCCACCACGCGCACCACATCGTCCTTGCGCAGCTGGCTGGCGGCGACGGTCTCAAAGCTGCCGTCGCTCTTGCGCCGCTGCGCGGTCAGGCCCTGGCTGCCGGCCTTGAGGCTGTCGGCGCGGGCCTTGCCGCGGCCCTCGGCGAGGGCTTCGGCAAAGTTGGCGAACAGCACGGTGAACCACAGCCACACGGTGATCTGCACCGCCACGCCGGTGCTCACGCCGCTTTCGGGGGCGTAGCACAGTACCGTGGTGAGCAACGCAGTGAGGGCCACCACCAGCATCACCGGCGAGCGTTTGAGCTGGCGCGGGTCGAGCTTGACGAAGGCCTGCAGCAGCGCCGGGCGCCACAGCGCGGCGAAGCGGGTCTGGTCCTTGGCGCTGCGTTGCGCCTTCACGTCAGGAATGGGCATGTTCATCAATGATTCCTCAGAAACCCAGGCTCAGGTGTTCGGCGATCGGCCCCAGGGCCAAGGTCGGCAGGAAGGTCAGGCCACCGACCAGCAGGATGGTCACCAGCAGCAGCGTGGTGAACAGCGGGCCGTGGGTGGGGAAGCTGTTCAGCCCCTGCGGTGCGCTCTTCTTCGCCGCCAGGCTGCCGGCCAGGGCCAGCACCGGCAGGATGTAGCCGAAGCGGCCGATCAGCATGGCCAGGGCGATCATCACGTTGTGGTAGGGGGTGTTGGCGCCGAAGCCGGCGAAGGCCGAGCCGTTGTTGGCGGTGCCGGAGGTGTAGGCATACAGCAACTGGCTAAAGCCGTGGGCACCGGGGTTGCTCACCGCGCCGGCCGGGCCTGGCAGGCTGGCGGCGATGGCGCCGAGCACCAGCACGCCGACCGGCATCACCAGCAGGGTCGCCACCAGCAGTTGCACTTCACGGGCCTGCAGCTTCTTGCCCAGGTACTCCGGGGTGCGGCCGTTCATCAGGCCAGCCAGGAACACCGCGATCAGCACGAATAGCAGCATGCCGTACAGGCCTGCGCCGACGCCGCCGAAGATCACCTCGCCGACCATCATGTTGACCATCGCCACCATGCCGGTCAGCGGGTTGAGGCTGTCGTGCATGGCGTTGACCGAGCCGTTGGAGGCGGCGGTGGTGGTGACCGTCCACAGCACCGAGCCGGTGGTGCCGAAGCGGCTCTCCTTGCCTTCCAGCGGCGCGCTCTGTTGCACCTGGGCACTCTCCAGGGCCGGGTTGGGCTGATGCTCCGACCACAGCGCGGTGCTGCCGCCAATCAGGAACAGCGCCAGCATGCAGGCGATGATCGCGCGGCTCTGGCGCAGGTCCTTGACGTAGTGGCCGAAGGTGAACACCAGCGCCACCGGGATCAGGATGATCGAGGCCACCTCGAACAGGTTGCTCCAGGCCGTGGGGTTCTCGAACGGGTGCGCCGAGTTGACGCCGAAGAAGCCGCCGCCGTTGGTGCCCAGCTGCTTGATGGCGATCTGGCTGGCGGCCGGGCCGAGCGGGATGGTCTGGTCGGCCCCCTGCAAGGTGACGGCGTGGGCGTAGTCGGCGAAGGTCTGCGGCACGCCCTGCCACACCAGCAGCAGCGCCAGCACGAGGCACAGCGGCAGCAGGCCGTAGAGGGTGGCGCGGGTCAGGTCGACCCAGAAGTTGCCCAGCGTGGTGGTCGAGCGGCGGGCGATACCACGGCACAGGGCGACCAGCACGGCCAGGCCGGTGGCGGCGCTGACGAAGTTCTGCACGGTCAGGCCGAGCATCTGGCTCAGGTAGCTGACCGAGGCCTCACCGCTGTAGGACTGCCAGTTGGTGTTGGTCATGAAGCTGACCGCTGTGTTGAACGCCAATGACCACTCCTGGCCCGGCAGGTGCTGCGGGTTGAGCGGCAGGCTGCCTTGCAGCAGCAGGACGGCGAACAGCAGCCCGAAGCCGGCCAGGTTGAAGGCCAGCAGGGCCAGGGTGTACTGCTTCCAGTTGTGCTCTTGCCCGGCGTTGACCCCAGCCAGGCGATAGCAGCCCCGCTCCACCGGGCCGAGCACCGGCGTCAGCCAGGTGCGCTGGCCTTCCATCACTTTGAAGTAGAAACGCCCAAGCCAGGGTGCCGGTAGCAGCACGATGGCGAAGAACGCCAGCAATAGCAGGTAATCGTAACTGTGCATGGCCGCCCCTTAGCTGCGATCGGCGCGCAGCAGCGCCACCAGCAGGTAAACCGCCAACGCCACTGCCAACAGCAGTGACAGCCCATCGAGCATGTACATGAGCCCATCTCCCTTGATGCGGCATGAGGGCCGCTTTGGGGAAATTGTCCTAGGGAGGGGCGTAAAGGGGCGAGATGGGGGGTGGGGTCAGGGCATAAAGAAGGCGTAAAGATCAACTGACCATCGCGGGGGGGGGGGGGGGGGGGGGGGAGCCCAAAAAAGATGGGGGGGGGGGGGGTTTGGGGAGGGACGATCCCACGCATCCAAGGGATTGGGTGGGAGCGGGCTTGCCCCGCGATGGGCGTTAGTTCTGCGCAGAGTGGCGGCTCCAGTCCAGCAGCAGGCTGTACCCCACCGCCAACAGGGTCGGCCCGATGAACAAGCCGATAAAGCCAAAGGCGAGCAAACCGCCGAACACCCCGAGCAGCACGATCACCAATGGCAGGTTGCCGCCGCGGCTGATCAGGTAGGGTTTGAGCACGTTGTCCACGCCGCTGATGACGAAGGTGCCCCACACCCCGAGGAACACCGCCATGCCGTAATCGCCCTTCGACACCAGCCAGGCGGTGGCGGGGATCCACGCCAGCGGCGGGCCCATGGGGATCAGGCTGAGCATGAAGGTCACCAGGCCCAGCACCACTGCCCCCGGCACGCCGGCAATCAGGAAACCGATCAGTGCCAGCAGGGCTTGCGCCGCAGCGGTGCCGATCACCCCGTTGACCACCCGTTGCACGGTACCGGCCACCAGTTCGACGTAGTACTCGGCGCGCTCGCCTACCAGCCGTTGCAGCAGGCGGAGCACGAACGCCGCCAGGCGCGGCCCGTCGCGGTAGAAGAAGAACACGAACACCAGACTCAGGGTCAGCTCCAGCACCCCGCTGCCGATCTGCGCGCTGCGCGCCAGCAACCAGTTGCCGACCTGGCCGAGGTAAGGTTTGGCCGACGCCAGCAGCGCCGCACCTTGCTGGTCGAACGATTCCCACCAGCCGACCAGGCGCGCACCCACCAACGGAATACCCGCCACCCAGGCGGGCGCATCGGGCAGGCCTTCGACCTGCACGTCGCGCACAAAGGCGGTGGCATCGCGGATATGGTCGGCCAGGTTGAAGCCCAGCCACACCAGCGGCAAGGCCACGATCAGGATCCAGGCCGTGGTCAGCAAGCTGGCGGCCAGGGTTTCCCGCCCGCCCAGCACACGCGTGAGCAAACGCATCAACGGCCAGCTGGCGAAGGCCAGGATGGCGCCCCACAGCAGTGCCGAGATGAACGGCGCCATCACCCAGAGTGCAGCGCCGAGCAGCGCCAGCAGCAGGATCTGCACCAGCAGGCGGTCGGTGTTGGGCATGGGGCGCTCACTCAACGGATCAGCTCCAGGTGCAGGCCATCGGTGGGCGCATCGCCGACTTCGAGCCGGCCGTTGCGCACGCCGGCCTTGGTCAACTGCTCGCGCCAGGCCTCGGCGCCCTTGCCACTGAGGCTGGCGCGCAGGGTGCTGTCAAGGTTCAGGCTGCGCGCCAGCAGCGCCACCCAAGTGGCCTGGGGCTCGGCCAGGTCGGGGTAGTCGAGCTTGCCGGTGTCGCGCAGTTCGCGCAGGACTGTGGCGGCCGTGGGCAGGATTTCTCCCAACGGGCTGCCGGCGACGAACTCTTCCACATGCAGGTAGGCGCGACGGTTGCCTCGGGTGACGCTGTACAGCGCGACCAGGGTGTCGGCCTCCTCGGCCGAGCGACGCAACAGGATGAACGCCTGCTGCTCGTCGCCGCCATTGAGGCGGGCGTTGGCGAACACGTCGTTGGCCCACAGGCTGGCTTCGCCGCAGTCGCGGCCCTGGCACCAGAACAACGGGTAACCGCCGTCTTTTTGCAGGGCTTCTCGGGCGCTGGTGAACGCCTCGCGGGCGCTGCGCTCCAACGGCAGTTCGTAGGTGACCGAGCTGACCTGGCCACGGCTTTCGACCTTGTCATCGACCCGCAGGCGACCACTGATCTTGCGCAGCGGCCCCATTGGGTAGACCCGCTCCTGCTCCACCGCGGGGCGTTGATCGACCACTTTGGCGTCAACCGGAACGGGCAGCTCACCGGCCCACAGCCAGGGGCTGGCGAAGGCGAGGCAGGCAGCGATGGCGCTGCGGGCGTAAACGGGTACGCTCATCGGCAGCCCTCGTGGCCGCGGGTTTGGAATACGTGAGTGTCTGGCATGTACATGGTTGTCTCCCTTTCAACCCGCCAAGCCTCGACACTTGCCCGGTGCAAGTCAAGGAATGCCAAAGAAGCGATTGAAACAGTCTGCAACAAGGGCCGCACCCTGCTCATCGTTCAAGTGCAGGTGATGGCCACCCGGCAGCGTGATCTGCTCGAAGGGTAGCTGCTCCAGCAGCTCCGTGTGGCGCGCCAGCATGCCGTCGGCCGCCACCACCAGGCAGGCCGGGCAGGCCACGCGCTTGACGAAGGCCATGGCCTGGGCCTGGTTCAGGCGGGTGGGCGACGGCAACGTCAGGCGGCTGTCGCTGCGCCAGCTGTAACCGCCGGGTACCGGCATCAGGCCGCGCTGGGCCAGCAGTTCGGCCGCTTCACGGCTTACCGCGACCATGCCTTTCATGCGCGCCTCGACCCCCTCCTCCAAAGTTGCGTAGACCGTCTTGCGCTTGCCGTCCAGGCGCAGTTGGGCCTGCAGCGCCATCCCCAGGCGCTCGGCGGCATCCTGTTCGGTCACGGTGGGCGGGATCACCCCGTCGATCAGCGCCAGGTGGCTGACCCGCTCGGGCAAGGCGCCGGCCAGTTGCACCGAAATGATCGCCCCCAGCGAATGGCCGAGCAGGCCGAAGCGCTGCCAGCCCAGTTGCTCGGCGACCCGCAGCACGTCGTGGGCGTAATCGGCCAGGGCGTAACCAGCCCCGACCGGGCGGTGCTGCGAATAGCCGTGCCCGGCCAGGTCGAGTGCGACGATACGCAGCCCTTCGAGCTGGGGCGCCAGGCGGGCGAAGCTGTTGGCGTTATCCAGCCAGCCGTGCAAGGCGATCACCGGCAGGCCGTCGTCGGGGCCGAACAGGTGGGCGGCCAGTTCGATATGGCCCAGGGTCAGGCGAACTTCTTCAACCTGGGCGCTCATGCCTGGCCCCAGCGGTCGAACAGGCCTTTGATCAGGCTGGCGGTGTCGAGGGGGCGCTCCAGCGGGAACATGTGCCCGCCCGGCAAGCTGTGATATTCGCCCCGGGCCATGCCCCGCACGCCCAGCGCATGGTGCCGGCGGATCACCCGGCTCTGGGCGCCGCGCACCACGGCCAGCGGCACTTGCAACTGGCGCGGTGGCAGCGGGCTGGCATGGGGGATGCTGCGGTAGATGCTGATCTCGGTGGCCGGGTCGAAACGCAGGCGCAGGCCGTCTTGCGCGCGCTCCAGACCATGCTCCAGATAGGCCTCCAGGCATTCCGGGTCGAAGTGGCGGAACAGGCTCTTGCCGGCGAAGTAACTGCGCGCGCTGTCGCGGTCACTGAATGCCTCACGCCGGCCCAGGGTGCGCCCGGCCGGGGTGATGCGGTCGATGAAGCCCAGGCGCTTGGCTGCCTGGATCAGCCATTCATCGACCCGGGTCAGCACCGGCGAGTCGAGCATCACCACGCCACGGTAGAGTTCCGGGCGGCGCAGCGCCGCGTGCAGGTGCAGCACACCGCCCAGCGAATGGCCGACACCCCACACCGGGGCGTCCTGCTGTTCGAGGTGATGCAGCAGCTCGTCCACCAGGCTTTGCCAGTTGTCGTTCACCGGGAAGCGCGGGTCGTGGGCATGCTGGGCCAGGTGGCACACCTGGTAATCCGGCGCCAGGGCGGCGAACAGCTTGCCGTAGGTGGCCGAGGGGAAGCCATTGGCGTGGGCGAAGAAGATCTGCTGCGACATGGCCGCCTGCTCTGCACGGGGAAGGATGGCCCATTGTCGGCAAGCCGGTGGGTGGCGGCAACGTCCGGAAAGGTCATCGCCAAGGGCGATCAGGTCATTCAGAACTCGCCGAAGCTGGCCATTGAGCGCCGCAGGCAGGCCTGCATGTAGGCCAGCTGATACTCCAGCGCCTCACGGGCCAGGTGTTTGTCCTGCTGTTCCAGGCCAAGCCTGCGCAAGGCCAGGCAGCTGGTTTGCAACAGATGGGCCATGCGCATGCTGGCTTCCTGCAGGCGCCGCAGATCTTCTTCGCCGTCGAACAGCGTGGCGGGAGCCAGGCCTTGCCCGGCACGGACCTTGTTCATCAACTGGTAGAGCTTGGCGTCTGCCGACTCTCGCAACATGCTGTACTCGGCAAATTCCAGCACGTCATCCTTCTGCACTTTTTCCAGCGTTGGTTGCAGGTCAACCGAACCTACCAACGCCAGCCTCCGGCTGTTCATTCGACACTCCCTGGGCCTGCCGCACATTCACTTGCTGTTGCCGACGCTAGCAAGCGCCTCGGCGGCGCGACAACTGGCAAAAATACCAGTTGCCGCCTTCACGCCGAATGATGAAGGCCGCGCAGGGTCATCAATCCGGCCAGCGGCCAGTCGCCTTCCAGCGTGGCCAGGCTGGCGGTGCTCAAGGGCGCCGGTTGCTGAGCATGGCCATGCTCCAGCATGCCCACCAGCGAACCCACCAGTGGCTGGTGGCTGACCAGCAGCACATGCTCCAGCCCCAGGCGCTCGAGTTCGCCGATCACCTGTTGCACATTGCTCTCGGGGGTCAGCCAGGGCACGGTGCGCACGGGCTCAGCGAAGCCCAGGGCATCGTGCACCAGCGCTGCGGTTTGCTGGGCGCGCACGTAAGGGCTGGCGATGATCGCCTGCAGCGGCTGGCCCAGCAGGTGCGCGGCACTGCGCAGCACCTGCTCGCGGCCGTGGGCGGTGAGGCGCCGTTCGGCGTCGGTGTTGGCGCGCGGCTCCGCCTCGCCGTGGCGCAGCACCCACAGCCTCACAGCTTGGGCTCCTCGTCACGCACCGGGTGCGGGGCCGGGGCCACGGCATGGGCGGCCTCGCCCTCAGGGGTGCGGGGTGTAGGCCAGTCGGCGAACGGCCAGGGTTTCTGGTCGCTGTGGAAGCTGCCGAAGCGGCCGATCTGTGCCAGGTACTGGCTGAGGCTGTCGCCAAAGTTCATCAGGCTGGCGCTGGGCGCGCCGTAGATCAGCCGGTAGATCAGCTGCACCAGGACCAGGCCGCCCAGCAACAGCTCGGCGAGCTGCCAGACCACCAGGAACACCAGCATCCACAGCACCCGCAGGATGATCGACTCGCGCGCGGCGCTTTGCGGGGTATCGTTCATGTGTCGCTCCTTCGTTCAGTTGAAACCGCTGGTGGAAATGAAATCGATGTCGGTCTTGGGCTCGGCGCGCATCAGGTGCTCGATCACCTGGTTGAGGGTGCGGCCTTCGAACAGGATCGCATGCAGGCCGGCCACCAGGGGCATGTACACCTGCACTTCCTGGGCCTTGGCCTTGAGCACCTTGATGGTGTTGACCCCTTCGGCCACCTCGCCCAGGCGGCTGACTGCCTGCTCCAGGGTCAGGCCCTGGCCCAGGGCGTGGCCGACCTGGTAGTTGCGGCTCTTGGGCGAGGAGCAGGTGACGATCAGGTCGCCGACCCCGGCCAGGCCAAGGAAGGTCATGGGGTTGGCACCCTGGCTCACGGCGAAACGGGTCATCTCGGCCAGGGCGCGGGTGATCAGCATGCTCTTGGTGTTCTCGCCCATGCCCAGTGCCACCGCCATGCCGGCGATGATCGCGTAGACGTTCTTCAGGGCGCCGCCCAGCTCGACGCCGAAGCGGTCGTTGCTGGCATAGACGCGGAAGGTGCGGCCGTGCAGCACGGCCTGCACCTGCTGGCACAGCGCTTCATCTTCGCTGGCGACCACGGTGGCGGTCAGCGCGTGCTCGGCGATCTCGCGGGCAAGGTTCGGCCCCGACAGCACGCCGATGCGCGCCTGGGGGGCGATCTCTTCGAGGATCTGGCTCATCAGCTTGAAGCTCTGCGCTTCGATGCCCTTGGTCAGGCTGACCAGGCCTTTGCCACGCAGCAGCTCTGCGTGGGGCGCCAGCACGCTGCGCAGGGCGCTCGACGGCAGCGCGACGAAGATCAGGTCGCTGGCCTGCAAGGTGGCGAGCAGGTCGTTGACCGGTTCGACGCCGTCATGCAGGCGAATGCCCTTGAGGTAACGCGGATTCTCGCGGTTGACGCGCATCGCCTCGGCCTGCGCCGGGTCGCGCATCCATTGGCGCACCGGGTGGCCGTTTTCCGCCAGCAGGTTTGCCACGGCGGTGCCGAAGCTGCCACCGCCAAGAACTGCAACAGGTTGCTGTTCAGTCATATCCAATCCGTTAACCCATAAAATAAGTGGCGACTGGCGCATTATACGGCCCGCATGCGACAGAACCAGTGGCGCATCGCGGGGCAAGCCCGCTCCCGCGGTTCAGTAGCCTGGCATGCGGCAACTTGCCAACCGCAGATCACTGGCAAAAGCCACACGGTCAGTTAACATGCCTGATTCATTTCTGAAACAAGGCCGTACCGTGTTCCCTGGCACGCCCCCTTACCCGCGCCTGCTGATACTGACCGCCCTGCTCGGCGGCCCGGCCATGGCCGATGATCTGTTCACCGACAGCCAGGACCTGCCCCAGGTTCTGACCGCCACACGCCTGAAACAATCCCCGGCCGCGGTGCCGGGCAGCATGACCGTGCTCGACAGCGAGCTGATCCACGCCAGCGGCGCCCGGGACATCCCCGAGCTGCTGCGCCTGGTGCCGGGCATGATGATCGGCTATGGCGCCGGCAACCAGCCAACGGTCAACTACCACGGCAGCAACGTCAACGATGCCCGGCGCATGCAGGTGCTGATCGACGGCCGTTCGGTGTACCGCGCGGGCCTGGCCACGGTGGACTGGAGCGACATCCCGGTGGCCATCGAGGATATCGAGCGGATCGAAGTGTTCCGCGGCCCCAACACCGTCAGCTATGGCGCCAACGCGCTGATGGCGGTGGTCAACATCCTCACCCGCAACCCCGCCGACAGCCACGGCACGCGGCTGAAGCTGACCCGTGGCCAGGACGGCATCAACGACTATTACGCCAGCCAGGGCATCGGCTGGGACGGCGGCGACCTGCGCCTGTCGCTGTCGGGCCAGCAGGACGACGGCTTCGACAAGGACCAGTTCGGCCGCGACTACCGCGACAGCCGCCGGCTCAACCGCATCAATATCAATGCCAGCCACAGCCTGGCGCCGGACCAGACCCTGGAATGGCAACTGGCGGCCAAGGAAGGCAGCAACCAGCGGCCCTATACCTACCAGCCAGTATTCGGCAGCTACGCCGCGGGCAACGATGCCGACGTCAACGCCAAGGACTATGCCGGTTCGTTGCGCTGGAACATCGACTTCAATCCCGATCACAGCCTGTATGTGCAGGGTTCGGCGCAGCACTTCGACCGTCAGCAGGTGTGGCGCGCCTGCGATGCCTCCATTGCCTTCAGCCCGGAGCTGACCCGGCTGTGGCAACTCAATCCGAACTTTGCCGAAGGTGTTGCACGCAATCTCTTTACCGGCAACCTGCCGACCACCAGCGATCCGCTGCTCACCTCGCTCACACAGCAAGTGCAGGATCAATGGAATGCCGGCGGGCGCAACACGGTGTGCGGCGATGTCGACCAGAGCACCCGTGAAACGCGCTACGACCTGGAGATCCAGGACACCTTGAGCCTGAACGAGAGCCTCCGTCTGGTCACGGGCATGAACTACCGCTACGACCGCGCAGACTCGCAGACCTACTTCAACGGCAGCCTCGACGACCAGACCTGGCGCCTGTTCGGCCAGCTGGAATGGCGTGCCGACGAACACTGGGTCATCCAGGGCGGGGCGATGTACGAAAATACCCAGCTGTCCGGCAACTCGTTGACCCCGCGCGTGGCGGTGAACTACCTGATCACGCCACGCCACGGATTGCGCGCGGTGTACTCCGAAGCGGTGCGCTCGCCCGACATGTTCGAGAACAACGTCAACTGGAGCTACACGGTCAAGGGCCTGTCCCCCAACCGTTACGGCCTGCAGGACGGCGAGTACTTCGTCAAGACCCGCGGCCCGGGCAACCTCGACCAGGAGCGCATGCGCTCGCGCGAGCTGGGCTACAACGGCTACTTCAGCGACATCGACCTGAGCATGGACGTGAAGTTGTTCTACGACGAGATCACCGGGATGATCAGCGAGCCCCTGAAGAACAACCAGTACATCGCCAGCAACGCCAACAAGGCGCGCTTCACCGGCAGCGAGGCGCAGTTCGACTGGCGCGCCACCCAGCGCGACCGCCTGCGCATCACCTACGCCTATGTCGACGCCTGGGCCAGCAACCCCGCCGACCGGCGCCTGAGCGCCCGCAACAGCGGCTCGGCCGGCTGGCTGCGCGAGTGGGGCCTGGGCTGGTCGAGCGCCCTCTTCTATTACGGTGACGATGCGCTCAACCAGTACCGCTACGAGCGCGTCGACCTGCGCGTGGCCAAACGCTTCAAGGTGCAGGGCAGCGACCTGGAGCTGGCGGCCCTGTGGCAGCAGCGCCTGGATGACGAACCGACTACTGCCGTGCAGAACCGCTACGACAGCCGCCACCGCCTGAGCGTGAGCGCGGAGCTGGCGTTCTGATGGTCGTGCTGCTGCGCTTGCTGCTGCTGTGCATCCTGCCACTGGGTTCGCTGTCGGCCAGCGAAATCCTGTTGGTGGGTGCCGACGACCAGCCGGGCATCCGCAGCTTCGTCGCTGCCCTGGCGCAGCGCCGCCCGCACGACCATGTGCATTTCCAGACCGTGAGCGAACTGCCGCGCCCGGAACAGCTGAAAAGCGATACGCGCCTGGTGTTGCTGGACGGCCCGGCGCTGGAGTGGCGCCTGGGCGAAACCGCCGGCCCGCCGGCGCTGGCCCTGAGGGTCAGCCGGGTGCAGGCCGAGCAACGCTTGGGAAAGTCGCGGCCGGCGTTCCTCAGCCTGCTGTGGAGTGACCCGCCGCTGGCCCGGCAATTGCGCCTGGCCCGCTACCTGTTGCCGCAGGCGCGGCGCATTGGCGTGCTGTACGGTGAGCACAGCCGCTTCCTGCTCGATGAGCTGCGCCAGGCCGCCCAGCCCATGGGGCTGGAGATCGTCGCAGAGGGCTGGCCCGACTTGCGCGACAGCCGCCCGCTGCAGAACCTGCTGGCCAACAGCGATGTGCTGCTGGGGCTCGACGACCCCGAGCTGTACAACTCCAAATCGGCCAAGAACGTGCTGCTCAGCAGTTACGGCCGGCAGATGGCGCTGATCGGGCCGAACGTCGGCTTCGTCCGTGCCGGTGCCCTGGCCAGCACCTACAGCGACCAGGACGACTGGCTGGAAGTGCTCGACCAACTGCTCGAGCAACCTCCGGCACGCTGGCCACGCAGCCTTTACCCCACGCATTTCGCCGTCAGTGGCAACCAGCAGGTGGCGCGCGCCCTGGGCCTGGAAGCCATCGATCAGGACGCCGCCGCATTGGCGTTGGCCGCAGGAGAACCCACCCCATGAGCAAACGCCTGAGCTGGGACATCCACACCCGCACGCAGATGATCAGCCTTGGCCCTGCCCTGCTGCTGACCTTGCTGCTGATCAGCTTCTTCACCTTCGTGCGTATCCAGGACTTGCGCCAGGAGCTCAACCACACCGGCCAATTGATCGCCAACCAGCTGGCGCCGGCCTCCGAGTACGGCGTGATCTCCGGCAACAATGAAGTGCTCGAAAGCCTGATGCGCGCGACCCTGAGCATTCCTCACGTACGCTTCCTCGAGGTGCAGGACAGCCGCAACCACATCCTGGTGTACGTCGAACAACCGGACGAAAGCCTCAGCCGGGCGCAACGGGTGGAAGTGTTCCAGGCGCCGATCCGCCTGCAGCAGATCCGCCTGGACAACGACTTCCTGCAGGGCAAGCCGCAGTTGCCGAGCATCGGCGACGACTACCTGGGGCGGGTGATCGTGGGCATGTCCGACGACGCCTTCAGCCAGCGCCAGCAGGAGATCGTGATCAAGGCCGGCATCCTCGCCCTGTTCGCGCTGCTGTTCACCTTCCTGCTGGCCCGGCGCCTGGCCATGAGCCTGTCCAAGCCGATCAGCGACATGGGCCATGCGGTCAAGGCCATCCAGCAAGGTGATTTCGATGCCCCGTTGCCGGTGGTCGATGACAGCGAACTGGGCCACCTGGCGCGGCACATCAACAACCTGGCCAGCGCCCTGGACCAGGCCGCCCATGAACAGCAGCAGGCCATGAGCCAGCTGATCCAGGCCCGCGAAGAGGCCGAGCAGGCCAACCGTGCCAAGTCGGACTTCCTGGCCATGATGAGCCATGAACTGCGCACCCCCATGAACGGTGTGCTGGGCATGCTGCAACTGCTGGAGACCACCCGGTTGACCAGCGAGCAGGCCGAATACGCCGCAGTGGCCAGCGAGTCCACCGGGCACCTGCTCAAGGTGATCAACGACATCCTCGATTTCTCGCGGATCGAACGCACCACGCTGCAGCTGGAGCACATCGACTTCAACCTTGGCGAGCTGGTCGCCAGCAGTGTCCAGTCGTTCCAGCACAGCGCCCAGCAGCGCGGCCTGGCGCTGCACCTGCAGTTGCCGCCGGGCATGGAGCTGTTGCAGGTGGTCGGCGATCCGACCCGGATCCGCCAGGTCCTGCTCAACCTGATCGGCAATGCGCTGAAGTTCACCGAACGCGGCGAGGTGGCGGTAGAGGCGAGCTGGCAGGTGCTCGATCAGCAGATGATCTGGCTGACCTGCACCGTGCGCGACACGGGGATAGGTATCGACAGCAACCGCCTGGAAATGATGTTCGTCGCCTTCCAGCAGGCCGACAGCTCGATTTCCCGGCGCTACGGCGGTACCGGGCTGGGCCTGTCGATCGCCCGCACCCTGGCCGAACGCATGGGTGGCCATCTGCGTGGCGAAAGCCGCGAAGGGTCGGGCTCGACCTTCACCCTGGAGATGCCGCTGGCCCTGGCCAACGCGCCCGCGGCCCTGCCTGCGGGCGCGACGGCGGCCGGTGCGCTGGCTGGCAATGGCGAGCGGATCCTGCTGGTGGAGGACAATCCGGTCAACCAGAGCGTCATCGAAGCCATGCTGCGCAGCCTCGGCTTCGAGGTCAGCCTGGCGATGGATGGCGCCCAGGCGGTCGACCTGGTGCAACAGCAACGCTTCGCCGCCGTGCTGATGGACTGCCGCCTGCCGCAGGTGGACGGCTTCGAGGCCACCCGGCGCATCCGCCAGCTGGCGCAGGGCGACGGGCTGCCGATCATCGCCCTCACCGCCAGTGTGCTGGAGGGGGACCGCGAGCGTTGCCTGGCCGCCGGCATGAACGATTACCTGAGCAAGCCGTTCAAACGCACCGAGCTGCAGCGCATCCTGCACCGCTGGTTACCCGCTCGGACAGCTGCGACTGGCGATAAATGCTAAAGTGCGGCAGTCTTAAAGACTGGACAGGACCTTCGCAGGCCCGGAAAATAACATTTCAGTGCACACCTGTACTTCTTTTGCCAGGTGCGCTGTGACTTTCACCACAACGCAATAGTCTACCTGTAGGCTGCCGCCTCGAACGCACAACGCTTCGGGCCGGCCGGGAAGATTCATCCCCTGCCACAGGGGGTTATTGAGGAGCTCGCATGACCAAACAAAACGCCTTTACCCGGGAAGACCTGCTGCGCTGCAGTCGCGGTGAGCTGTTCGGCCCCGGTAATGCGCAACTGCCCGCCCCGAACATGCTGATGGTCGATCGCATCGCCCATATCAGCGAGGAAGGCGGCAAGTTCGGCAAAGGTGAATTGGTCGCCGAGCTGGATATCAACCCGGACCTGTGGTTCTTCGCCTGCCACTTCGAAGGCGACCCGGTGATGCCAGGCTGCCTGGGCCTCGATGCCATGTGGCAGCTGGTCGGCTTCTTCCTCGGCTGGCAGGGCCTGCCGGGCCGCGGCCGTGCGCTGGGTTCGGGCGAAGTGAAATTCTTCGGCCAGGTACTACCCACCGCCAAGAAAGTCACCTACAACATTCACATCAAGCGCGTCCTGAAGGGCAAGCTGAACATGGCCATCGCCGATGGCTCGGTCAGCGTCGACGGTCGCGAGATCTACACCGCCGAAGGCCTGCGGGTCGGCGTGTTCACCTCCACTGACAATTTCTAAGGGTTATTCGCATGCGCCGCGTCGTTATCACTGGTCTGGGCATCGTTTCGTGCCTGGGCAATGACAAAGCTACCGTCACCGAAAACCTGCGCAACAGCCGTCCGGGCATTCGTTACAACCCGGAATACAAGGAAATGGGGCTGCGTAGCCAGGTTTCCGGCTCCATCGACCTGAACCTCGAAGAGCTGATCGACCGCAAGGTGTATCGCTTCGTTGGCCACGCCGCTGCCTACGCGTACCTGGCGATGCAGGATGCGATCAAGGACGCGGGCCTGACCGAAGAGCAAGTGTCGAACCCGCGCACCGGCCTGGTTGCCGGTTCCGGCGGCGCTTCCACGCTGAACCAGATGGAAGCTCTGGACACCCTGCGCGAGAAAGGCGTCAAGCGCGTTGGCCCATACCGTGTCACCCGCACCATGGGCAGCACCGTGTCGGCGTGCCTGGCCACTCCGTTCAAGATCAAGGGCATCAACTACTCGATCTCGTCGGCCTGCGCCACCTCGGCACACTGCATCGGCACCGCTCTGGAGCAGATCCAGTGGGGCAAGCAGGACATCGTCTTCGCCGGTGGCGGTGAAGAAGAGCACTGGAGCCAGTCGTTCCTGTTCGATGCCATGGGCGCCCTGTCGACCAAGCGCAACGAAACCCCAGAGCTGGCCTCGCGCGCCTACGACGCCGACCGTGATGGCTTCGTCATCGCTGGCGGTGGCGGCATGGTGGTGGTCGAGGAGCTGGAACACGCCCTGGCCCGTGGCGCCAAGATCTACGCCGAAATCGTCGGCTACGGCGCGACCTCGGACGGCTACGACATGGTCGCCCCGAGCGGCGAAGGCGCGATCCGCTGCATGCAGCAGGCGCTGTCCACCGTCGACACCCCGATCGACTACCTGAACACCCACGGCACCTCCACCCCGGTCGGCGACGTTGCCGAGATGAAGGGCGTGCGTGAAGTGTTCAAGGACAAGGCTCCGAAGATCAGCTCGACCAAGAGCCTGTCCGGCCACTCGCTGGGCGCCGCAGGCGTGCACGAGGCGATCTACTGCCTGCTGATGATGGAGAACAACTTCATCGCCGGCTCCGCCAACATCGACGAGCTGGATCCGGAAGTTGCCGACCTGCCGATCGTGCGCAAAACCGAAGACGCCAAGCTCACCACCGTGATGAGCAACAGCTTCGGCTTTGGCGGCACCAACGCCACCCTGGTGCTCAAGCGCTGGGAAGGCAAGTGATCGCTTGATCTGCTGAACGAGAACGCCCCGACCTAGGTCGGGGCGTTTTTGTTTGTGGGCTGTAACGCCCTCATCGCGGGGCAAGCCCGCTCCCACGAACACATCGTGGGAGCGGGCTTGCCCCGCG